>JAGXHD010000133.1 GCA_024636395.1 Sulfitobacter sp. | reverse complement strand
GCACGTGATAGTGCACATCTTGCGACATGCCGAAGCGGATCGGGATCAGATCGAGAAATCTCGGAGCTTCGGGCGCAGTGCCAATGCTGTCGAGATACGCCCCTGCGTGAAACACCAACTCGTATGTGCCGAAACGGAACTCCGCTGCGGGCAAGATCTGGCTGTCCGTGCGTCCGTCCGCGTTGGTCGTGAGCGTGGCGAGCTGGCTGCGCGCGTCGAGTTCGATGCGGTAGAGCTCGATCACGAGACCTGCCGCAGGGCAACCCCGCGCGGTGTCGAGGACATGGGTGGTCAGATATCCGGCCATGGGTCTCTCCTGTCGTTTTCTTCGGTGCTGGCCCAAGTTTGGCCATATGCGGCTAGGCGTTGCGCTGGACCAGCTTGCGGGCCATGTCGATCATCCGGGCAGAAAAGCCCCATTCATTATCGTACCACCCAAAGAGCCGCAGCTGCGTTTCCCCGATGCTTTGCGTTTCTGTCAGCCCGAGGATGAGCGATTCAGGCCGCCCGCGCATGTCGCGCGAAACGCACGGATCCTCAGTCATGCCGATCACCTCCGACCCTGCCGCGATGCCGCGCACGAAGGCATCGACATCAGGCCCGACAGGGGTCGAGAGTTGCAGCGTCACGTCGATGGCCGACACGCTCAGGCTCGGCACCCTCAGGGCCGCCACACTAACGCGCGCGCCGATGCGCGGCAGCACTTTTTCCAGCTCATGCGCAGCACTGGTCGTGGTAGGGACCATGGATTCCGCCCCCGCGCGGCTGCGCGCCAGATCGCCGCGCGGCGCGTCGACCATGGGCTGGCTGCTGGTGTAGCAATGTACCGTGGTGACATGGGCGCGTTCAATCCCAAGCGCACTGTCGAGCACGCGCAGCAGCGGTGCGATGGCATTGGTGGTGCAGGATGAATTCGAGATGATCCGCGCGGCGCCCATGCTGTGGTCATTGGCGCCCAGCACGGTCGTCACATCGGCAAAGGCCGAGGGCCCCGAGATCAGCACCGCGCGTGCGCCTGCGCTCAATCCGCGCTCTGCCATCGCGCGGCTGTGCATCTTGCCGGTACATTCCAGCACGATATCCAGCTCCGGCAGCGCCGCATTGCCCAGATCGGCATGGTGCGAGAATTCGATGAGCCGCCCCGCCACGCGAAGGCCCGCCCCTTCGCGGGTCACGTCAAAGGGCAGGGGGCCAAAGGTACTGTCGTATTTGAACAGATAGGCACAGGTCTCCAACGGCGCGATGTCGTTTACGCGCACTACCTCGATATTGTCATGGGCGTTAGTGGTCAGGATCTGGCGCAGAATTGTGCGGCCGATCCGTCCAAAGCCGTTGATGGCGATCCGCATGGGGTTTGTCCTTTTGTGCTGCGCGGGGGTCCGCACGGCACTGGTATGATCATATTCAAAACGGGGTGCAAGCAGCGGTGTGCCTAGAAATCCACCTCGATCGCCACACCATTTTTGACCGCCAGTTCGACCACCGCAGCGGCGACTGCGAGATCCTGAAGGCCGACACCGGTGCCGTCAAACAGCGTGATCTCGTCGTTCGAGCTGCGCCCCTTATGCGTGCCGTTGATCACCGCGCCCAGTTCATGCACATCCCCGATCTCGATCAGCCCCGCGCTCACCGCATGCTGCGCTTCGCCGATGCTAACGGATTGCGTCACCTCGTCGGTGAACACCGTGGCACGCGCCAGCAGGGCGGCCTCAACCTCCTGCTTGCCCTTGGTGTCGGTGCCCATACAGGCGATGTGGGTGCCGGGTGCAATGTGATCCGCCATGATCGTGGGCGCAAAGGTCGAGGTGATCGAGATCACCACATCCGCCTCGACCATCCGCTCCAGCGGCACGGCCTCGAACGGCACACCTGCCTCATTGGCGATCTTTTCGATATTTGGGAGCATTTCGGGGTGGTAGTTCCAGCCGATGACCTTCTCGAAGGCCCGCTGCTCGAGGGCGGCGCGCAGCTGGAACGTTGCCTGATGACCCGCACCGACCATGCCCATCACCTTTGCATCCTTGCGCGCCAGATGCTTGATCGAGACCGACGACGCGGCCGCCGTGCGCAGCGCAGTCAGCAGATTGCCCCCCACCATCGCGCGTACCATGCCCGTGTCGGGATCAAACAGAAACACCGTGGACTGGTGGTTGATATGGCCGTGCTTGGCCAGATTATTGGGCCAATAGCCCCCCGCCTTGAGCCCCAGCGCCATGCCGGTGCGGTCAAATCCGCCCTTGAAACCATAAAGTGCATCCTCATGGCCAATCGCCTCGCGGATCACCGGAAAGTTATAGGCATCCTTCGAGGCCATGGCGGCAAAGACGCCCTCGACTGCATCGAATGCAGCCGCGCGGGTCATGAGGTTGGCAATTTCGCGCTCGGGGACGATCAGCATGGGGTATTCCTTTGTGTCAGATCAGGGCCCCCCCTTCCTCGCGAGGAGCACCCTAAGGGAGAGCGAGGAGCGCCCTAGTAGGCTTTGCCGCGCGCCGAGACAGGCCAGACCGCCTCGACCTTGCCACCGCGCACGCCGACATACCAGTCATGCACATTACAGGTCGGATCGCAGTGACCCGGCACCAGCTTGAGTTTGTCATTGACCTTAAGCACGCCCTCTGGATCGGCCACGACGCCATGCTCGTCCGAGCATTTTACGTATTTGACGTCCGTGCGCCCAAAGATGAAAGGCAGTCCGCTGTCCACCGACTGCGCCTTGAGGCCTGCATCCACGATGGCCTTATCGGCCTTTGCGTGGCTCATCACGGTGGTGAGGATGAACAGCGCGTTCTCCCATTCGCCCTCGTCGATGCGGTTGCCGTCTTTGTCAAGGATCCGGCCATAATCGGCATCCATGAAGGCGTAGGAGCCGCACTGAAGCTCGTTGAAGACCCCCGAGGCGCTCTCGAAATAATAGCTGCCTGTGCCGCCGCCGCCGACGATATCGCATTCCAGCCCTTCGGACTTGAGCGTCTCGACCGCATCGCGCACCATGTTGATGGCAATCTGGGTCTTGCCCTTACGCTCTTCAAAACTGTCGAGGTGCTGCATCGCGCCCTGATAGGCCTGAAGCCCTGCGAATTTCAGTCCATCGGCAGCATTGATCAGCTTTGCCAGCTCCACGACCTGTGGTGTGGTGGTTACGCCGCAACGGCCTGCACCGCAATCAATCTCGACCAGACACTCAATCGTCGTGCCATTGCGCACCGCCGCCGCAGACAGATCGACCACATTGGCAGGATCATCCACACAGCAGATGGCGCGCGCACCCAGCTTCGGGATACGCGCCAGACGCTCGATCTTTTGCGGGGCGGTCACTTGGTTGGAGACCAGCACATCCGTGATCCCGCCGCGCGCAAAAACCTCGGCCTCCGACACTTTCTGACAGCACACACCACAGGCGCCGCCAAGGCTTTCCTGCAGTTTCTGCACATCGACGGATTTGTGCATCTTGCCGTGGCTGCGGTGGCGCATGCCTGCTGCTTTTGCAAAATCGCCCATCTTCTTGATGTTGCGCTCCAGCGCGTCCAAATCGAGCACAAGGCAGGGCGTCTGGATGTCGGCCTCATCCATGCCGGGCTTTGCCGGAATGTCGTAACCTACTTCGAACTCTTCGAGATTTACATGCTTGTTCATAGCGCTATTCCCCTTATTTAACCCAAGGCAGCAGGTCGAGATCGACATTGCCGCCGGTAATGATGATGCCGACACGCTTGCCTGCGAACCGGTCTTTATTTTTTATGATCGTGGCCAGTGGCACTGCGCAGCTTGGCTCGATCACGATTTTCATGCGCTGCCACGTCATCTTCATTGCGTCGATGATTTCCTGTTCCGTGCAGGTCAGGATATCGCTCACATGGTTGGACACAAAATGCCATGTAAGATCCTTCAGCGGCACTTTCAGTCCGTCCGCGATGGTATCTGGCGCGTCATCGGCGATAATATGCCCTGCCTTGAAGCTGCGGTAGGCATCGTCGGCCTGCTCGGGCTCAGATGCGATAATCTGGATATCTGGCGCGATGTGCGACAGGGTCAAACAGGTGCCCGAAATCATGCCGCCACCACCGATGGGCGCCACCATCATCTCCACAGGACCGCCGTACTCCGCCTCCATCTGCTCCATGAATTCAAAGCTACAAGTGCCTTGCCCCGCGATCACGCGCGGATCGTTGTAGGGGTGAACGAAGTCGCCGCCCGTTTTGGCCTGCACCTGCGCAAAAACCTCCTCGCGCGAGGTGGTGGATGGCTCGCATTCCGTGATGATCCCGCCATAGCCAATCACCGCGTCCTTTTTCGCCTGCGGCGCCGTACGCGGCATGACCACATTGCACGGGATGCCCCGCCGTCCCGCCGCATAGCTGAGCGAGAGCGCGTGATTGCCGGAGGAGTGCGTGCACACACCCTTCGCGGCATCTTCGTTGGAAAGGCCGAACACCGCATTCGACGCGCCGCGCACTTTGAACGCGCCCGCCTTCTGGAAGTTCTCGCATTTGAAAAACAGCTGCGCGCCGGTCAGATCATTCAGATAGGAGGAGGTCAGGATTGGCGTGCGGTGGATGTAGGGCATGATCCGCGCGTGGGCGGCCAGCATGTCGTCAAAGTTGGGTATATACATCGCGGTGTCCTCAGGTCTTTGCGGTAGTGCGGTAGTATTCCTGTGCTGCGGCAACGCCGGAACCCAGTTTGATGTCCATCCCGAGATCGACCATGCACATCTCGGCGGTGGCCAGACCGCTCAACACCATTACATCCGTGAGGCTGCCCAGATGGCCGATGCGAAAGGCCTTTCCCGCAACTTCGCCCAGACCCACACCGAATGCAACGCCATACACATTGTCGGCGCGGGTGACGATGTCGGTCGCGTTGAACCCTTCGGGCGTCAGGATCGCCGAGACGCTGTCGGAATACAGATCGGGCGACGCGGCGCAAAGCTTCAGCCCCCAGGCGTCAACGGCATGGCGCACGCCGGTGGCGATGCGGGTATGACGGGTGAACACGTTCTCCAGCCCTTCCGCCTCGATCATCTCGAGCGCCAGCTTCAGCCCGTTCATAAGACCGACCGGAGGGGTGTAGGGGAAGGCGTTATTATTATAGCCTTTCTGCATGTCGGTGACGTCAAAGAAAGTGCGCGGCAGGCCGGCGGTCTTGCCTGCTGCAATCGCTTTGTCCGAGAAGCCGACGATGGCCAGACCCGCAGGCAGCATAAAGCCCTTCTGGCTACCGGTAACGGCGACGTCGATGCCCCATTCGTCAAAGCGGAAATCCATCGAGCCGATGGAGCTTACCCCGTCCACAAAGAGCATCGCGGGGTGACCCGCTGCATCCAGAGCGCGGCGCACGGCGGCGATGTCGGATTTCACACCAGTCGCTGTCTCGTTGTGCGTGGCCAGCACGACCTTGATCGTGTGTGCGGTATCGGCTTTGAGGATCTCCTCGTACTTATCCGCGGGAATCCCTTGTCCCCATGGTGTCTCGACGACCTGCACATCAAGGTGGTGGCGCTGGCACATGTCGATCCAGCGGTGGCTGAACATGCCGTTGCGCGCAGCCAGCACCTTGTCGCCCGCGCTCAGCGTGTTGGTCATCGCCGTTTCCCAGCCACCGGTGCCGGTCGAAGGGAAAATGAAGATATGCGCGCTCTCGGACTTCAGCACCCGGCGTACACCGTCGAGGCACGGATGAAGGATCGTCCCGAAAATCGGGGAGCGGTGGTCGATGGTGGGCATGTAGCAGGCCAGACGCACGGCCTCCGGCATGTTGGTGGGGCCGGGGATGAAAACAGGATTCTGGAAGCTCATGACGGTCTCCTTACGAGGGTTGCTCGCACCCTACGCTGCGGCTTGCCGCATTGATATTTTTTTGAAAACATTTTTCATTTTGACAGCTTGCGTGAATTTTATTTATTGTCAGATGGTTACATTTTTCATAAGGTGAATGAGATTTTCATATTTTGAAGGGAGTTGCAAGTCTGTGGCACGATCAACGACTCAAACGGCGCGTAAATCCCTCGGGCGACCCCGCGACTGGAGCGACAAAACCGCGCAGAACACCATCAAATCACTCGACCGTGCGATGGAGGTCTTCGAGTTCCTGAGCGAGGGGCAGGGGCGCACGCTCTCGGCGCTGGCCGCCGATCTGGACCAGTCCCCCGCCACCGTCTACCGCATCCTCGTGACGCTGGAGGGGCGCGGATTGGTGGAATTCGACCAGAGCGACCAGATCTGGCAGATTGGGCCGCGCGCCTTTGTCATCGGCGCGCGGTTCTTGCGCCGCACCAGTCTTGTGGAGCGCGCCCGCCCCATTCTGCGCACGCTGATGGAGCGGACGGGCGAGACCGCCAACCTCGGGATCGAGCAGAACGGCCATGTTCTGTTCGTCAATCAGGTCGAGACCCACGCCACCATCCGCGCGTTTTTCCCGCCCGGCACGCTGTCGCGGATGCATGCCTCCGGAATCGGAAAGGCGCTGATGGCCCAGATGGGGTCTGCACGGCGGGCAAAGGTACTGGCGCAGGGCGCGCTGGAGCAGTTTACGGAATTTACACTCACCGATGTGGCCGCCCTGCAGGCTGATCTGGACATCACCCGTACCCGAGGTTTCGCCATCGACGGGGAGGAGCGTAATCTGGGCATGCGCTGCATCGCGTCGCCCGTTTTCGATATTCACGGGGAGGCGGTGGCGGGGATTTCCGTCTCCGGCCCCACCTCGCGGGTAGGCGCGGACATGATTGCGCCTTTCAGCGAGGCGGTGATGGAGGCCGCGCGTGATCTGTCTGCGGCGATTGGTGCAGAGGCCTAGAAAAAAGCCCGCCGACATGATGCGGCGGGCTTTTCGGTTTTAGTGCTGTTGCGCTTTCAGCTCGAGCCTGCGCGCATGCAGCGTGGGCTCGGTATAGCCGGAGGGGTCTTTGGTGCCACCGAATACCAGATCGCAGGCCGCCTGAAAGGCGATGCCCTCAAAGGATGGTGCCATGGGTTTATAAAGCGGATCGCCTGCGTTCTGGCGGTCCACGACCTGCGCCATGTCGCGCATGATTTCCGTCACTTCTGCATGGCTCACAACGTCGTGGTGCAGCCAGTTGGCGATATGCTGCGCCGAGATGCGGCAGGTGGCGCGGTCCTCCATCAGGCCCACATCGTTGCGGTCGGGCACTTTGGAGCAGCCGACCCCCTGATCGATCCAGCGCACCACATAGCCGAGGATGCCCTGCGCGTTATTCTCCACCTCGCGGCGGATCTGCGCCTTGGTCCAGCGGCGGTAGCTTGCGATTGGGATCGTCAAGAGCGCCTCGACATAGGCGCGGCGGCCGCCCTTGGCCAGTTTTGCCTGAACGCCAAACACATCTACGCGGTGGTAGTGCAGCGCGTGCAGGGTCGCGGCCGTCGGGCTGGGCACCCATGCGCAATTGGCACCACTGCGGGGGTGGTCGATCTTGGCGTCGAGCATGCCGTACATGTTGTCCGGCTCCGCCCACATCCCCTTGCCGATCTGCGCGCGCCCTGACAGGCCGCATTCCAGACCGATATCGACGTTCTGGTTCTCGTAGGCGGTGATCCAGCCTTTGCGCTTGATGAAATCCTTGCGCGAGAAGGGGCCCGCCTCCATCGAGGTGTGGATCTCGTCGCCGGTCCGGTCCAGAAATCCGGTATTGATAAAGCACACGCGGGCGGATGCCGCGCGAATACACTCCTTGAGGTTCACGGAGGTGCGCCGCTCCTCGTCCATGATTCCGAGCTTGACGGTATTGGCGGGCAGGCCGAGCGCTTTCTCCACATAGGTAAAAATTTCGTCCGAGAAGGCGACTTCCTCGGGGCCGTGCATCTTTGGCTTTACCACATAGACGGAGCCGCAAACGGAGTTGCGCAGGCCTTGCGATTTGTTCAGGTCATGCATCGCGATGAGCGTCGTAATCATCGCATCCATCAGCCCCTCGAACGCTTCGTTGCCGCTCTTGTCCAGTATGGCGGGGTTGGTCATCAGATGGCCCACATTGCGCACCAGCAGCAGGGCGCGGCCCTTAAGCGTGAGGGTGCCGCCCTGCGCGCCTGTATAGCTGCGGTCGGCGTGCAGCGCGCGGGTGATCTGCGTGCCGCCCTTGGCAAATGTCTCGGAGAGATCCCCCTTCATCAGGCCCAGCCAGTTGCCATAGGCGAGCACCTTATCCTCGGCATCCACACAGGCCACGGAATCCTCCATATCCACAATAGCAGAGATAGCGGATTCCATGCGCACATCGGCAAGGCCCGAAGGCGTGGTGGCACCGATGGGGTGGTTGCGGTCAAAGACCAGCTCGACGTGCAAGCCGTTGTTGCGCAGCACTACCGTGTCGGGGCTGGCGGCATCGCCAGTATAGCCGACGAATTTCTCGGGCCGCATCAGGGCCGTGCCATCCACCATGAGCGCGCCGCCCACCACAGCATAGCGTGCCGCCTTGCCATGGCTGGTGCCGGAGACAGGGAAAGCCTCGTCCAGAAAAACCGCCGCGCGGGCCACGACACGGGCACCGCGCCCGTCATTGAACGCACCCGCAGGCGGCGGGGTGCCCATGGCATTGGTGCCATAGAACCCGTCATACAAGCTGCCCCAGCGGGCATTTGCGGCATTCAGAACGAAACGCGCATTGGTGGAGGGCACGACGAGCTGTGGCCCTGCGATGCTTGCGATCTCGGGGTCGGTGTTTTGGGTCGTGATGCTGAAATCATCGCCATCGGGCAGTAAATAACCGATTTCGGTCAGAAACGCCTTATAGGCCGCGATATCATAGGCCTGACCGCGCCGCGCAATGTGCCATCCGTCGATGGCGCGCTGGAGTGTCTCGCGCTTGTCCAGCAGGGCCCGGTTGCGAGGGCCAAAGTCATGGACCAGGGTCGACAGACCGCTCCAGAAAGCATCGGCGGTCACATCCAGACCGGCCAGCGCCTGTTCCTCGATGAAGGTCACAAGTTCGGCCGAAATCTGCATGTCGGCGCGGATGAGGCGATGTGAGGTCATAAAATCAGGTCCTGTCGGTCAAACATTCAAAAGCAACCGCAACTGCCTACGATTGTGCACGGGGGCATATATCCCGTGCTGGACCGGATGTGCCAGTCAATATTAGGTCAAATCCGCGATTATTTTGCGTTGAGTGCCGCCTTGTGCGCGCTAGTCCGTCAGCTGGCGGTCGACCTCGTGCTCCTCGTTGATTATCGCCTGCAGGCGGCGGCGAAAGCGCAGCTGCCCGCCGTGGATGGGCAGGTCGATGTGCGGCGAGATTTTAGAGGCCATGCCGATCTGCACGGCGTTGAGGACATCGCGGTCCTCCTCAAAGGCGTGCGGCACATCCTCGCTCATCATTTTTGAGAGGGCTGCATCTTCGGGCCGGATATTGCGCAGCTGGAACCAGTAGTATCGCGTCTGGCCCTCGGTCACGGGGGTCATGAAGTTATAGCTGTCCATGATGAAGGTATCGGCATGAAGCGGCCCGTCCGGCCCGCCAGTGCCCGCAGGGGTAAACACCGCGCGGATCAGCGCGTGGGAGGGATAGCGCACCTCGTAGTGCTGCAAGCGGTCGCAGTTGCCCTCGAATTGCACAACTTTCTTGTAAAATGGTGTTGGCTCATGGTCCATCATCCAGCGGTGCACGATCACGCCCGTATCGGTTTTGGTGATGCGCAGGGGGGTGTCTTTTGTGGCGGCCGTTGCAAAGCTGCTCTGGAGCACCCATGCGACATGGGTGGGGTTCAGCAGATTGTCGCACATCAGGAGGTAGTTGCAGTCAAGCTCCATCGCGGCACCGCGGTTGGTGCCCCACGCCGGATTATCGTAATTCTCGATCTCGAAGATGTCGGACGGATCGGCCAGCGCCGGATTGCCCATCCAGATCCACACGAGCCCGTATTTGTGGTGCATCGGATAGGCATGCACACGTGCCTCTGACGGAATGCCAGCCGCCCCCGGTGCCTAGACACAGCGGCCCGCGCAATCAAACGTCAGCCCGTGATAGCCGCACTCGACCGTGTCGCCCTTGATGCGCCCTTTGGACAGCGGCACCTTGCGATGTGGGCATGCATCCTCGAGGGCAACAAGCCCGCCGCCGGTGGTGCGGTAGACGCATATCTTTTGGCCCAGCACGACGATCTGCTGTAACTCATGGGTAATCTCATGGTCCCATGCGGCCACATACCATGTGTTTTTCAAAAACATCTGCGTCTCCTGCCGATTGCGCGCCCAGCACAACAGGAACAGGCGTGCGCTGCAAGCGGTAGGGTTATTGTTGCAGATAGCCCGGCAAAAACAGCGCGATGCCCGGAAAAGCGATGAGCAGGAAGGCCATCGCCAGCATC
>JAGXHD010000132.1 GCA_024636395.1 Sulfitobacter sp. | reverse complement strand
GGGAATCACATCACAGCCAATCTGGGAATCCTGAATCTGAAAGGCAGAGACATGCTCTAGTCGAGGAGAATCCGCATTTCAACAGTTCAAAGCGCTTGCAGGATAAGTGCGTTCAGAGAACCGCCGTGCTAAATCGTCAAAAAAGTTTGCAACAGAATCTCTGAGCGCGCTCTCCTCTCGCAGGATCTCGTGCAGGGGTACTGCGGTACTAGCTCGCTATGTTGATCTTAACCGCAATATCCGTGCCATACGATCAAAAAAATCGGCAGCAGCGATGATTCCGCTGCCGATGGATTTTTACGCGACTGCGTGGCTGATTGCGCATTGTCTCCAGAGATGGCTGAGTGCGTTTACCAAATGCTCGATGTCTGCGTCCGTGTGCAATGGCGACGGGGTAAAGCGCAAACGCTCCGTCCCTTTGGGCACGGTTGGGTAGTTGATAGGCTGAACGTAGATGCCCCATTCGTTCATCAGATAGTCGGCCAGCATACGCGTTTTGACGGGATCTTTTATCATCACGGGAACGATGTGCGAAGCGTTCGCCAAATGTGGAATACCGGCCTGATCCAGTCGCGCGCGCAGTCGTGCGACTTGTTTCTGATGGCGCGTCCGCTCGTCAGTCGAGGTCTTCAGATGCATGATAGACGCGCGCGCCGCTGCTGCCACGGCAGGGGGTAGGGCGGTCGTAAAAATAAACCCGGAGGCGAAGCTGCGGATGAAATCACACAAAGATGCCGACCCGGTGATGTATCCGCCGACGACACCGTAGGCTTTGCCTAATGTGCCTTCGATCAGCGTGATCCGATCGGCGAGGCCCTCGCGCTCGGAATTGCCACCGCCGCGTGGACCGTAAAGACCCACGGCGTGCACTTCGTCGAGATAGGTCATTGCGCCGTACTTCTCGGCGACCTCCACGATCTGGAGCATCGGGCAGATGTCACCGTCCATGGAATAGACGGATTCAAACGCGACGATTTTTGGCACGTTGGCAGGTAGTGCTGCCAGTTTGGCTTCCAGATCCTTCACGTCATTGTGGCGCCAGATCACTTTTTTTGCCTTTGAATGGCGAATGCCCTCGATCATGCTGGCGTGATTACCGCTATCCGACAGGATCACGCAGTTTTCAAGGCGCGATCCAAGGCAAGACAGCGCCGCCCAATTGGAAACATAACCAGAGGTAAACAGGAGTGCCGCAGCCTTGCCGTGCAGATCCGCGAGTTCAGCCTCGAGCAGAAGGTGGTCGTGATTGGTGCCCGATATATTTCGTGTGCCGCCTGCACCGGTGCCGGTACGCTGAACTGCTTCGCACATGGCGGCGATGGTCAGGGGGTTCTGGCCCATGCCCAGATAATCATTGGAGCACCAGACCGTCACGTCACGCTTTTCGCCCTCGACATGGTTTGAGGCACGAGGAAATTTCCCGGCTTTGCGTTCAAGCTCCGCGAAATAGCGATAATTGCCATCAGACTTCAGTTGTTCGATCTGTGCGTTGAAAAGTGTATCAAAGTTCATGAGTCTCAGTCCTGTCTTGAAGTCTTGGTGTCAGGCAGCATCCAGCGCCAAAGTTTGGCATCGGGCAGCGGAATAACCATGAACCAGTGTTCGATGGCGGCGAGAACTGCCAAAGCAGTCAGAAGCGCAAACCCTACAGTCTCGGCAGGTGTTTGAGCAGTTATAAGGCGTTCGATAAACAAGGCTGCCGTGACGCTCAGGAATGTTACCCCTATGGGGAACGCGAGTGTAATCGGCCCACGGCGAAAGTATGATTTGATATGCTGTAAGGGGATCGGCACGAATTCCGTGTTGATCCGCGGCACGCCGTAAAACAGGTTAAGCTTTGCAGAGATGCGCGCGGTGAACAGGATGATATAGGTCCACAGGCCCACGGTATTTTCCGCATGGGACGTAATCATCACGACCGACAATAGCGCACCGGCCAGCAGCAACTCATGGCGTGAGATGGTATCCCAAGCGCGAGCAAAACGGGAATAACCGGTGAGATGGTCGGGGCAGGGGCGCAGCTCCGGTCCGGTTATGATACCGGAAAGAAACGCCATTTCGATCCAGCCCCAGATGAGCATGATAGAGAAGAAAGCGATATATGCATTTGGCACCGTCATCTCCTCGGAGCTGACCCAGAGGCCTGCAAATCCAAGGGCAAATAGTGGCACGGACAAGACAACATTGCGGCCATGGGCCACTGCGTCACCCGCATCGGCCCGCCGTACCAGCAGCAGAATGGCTCCGGTAAAGAACCACCAGGCAAAAAGGGCAACTATTACGGCGGACCAGAGGTTTTCCATCAGTATGTTGGCTCCATCACTGTGCTTTCGGGAACGTCATTTTTGACCGCAGGGATCGTGTAGAGTGCGACGAAGGCGTAGGCTGCTTTCGCCATGCCGCCCAGACGGGTGAACGTGCCACTGACGCCGCCGCGTGCCTTTCCTGCGGATACCTGACGGGAGGCCGCTTCCATCCGGTCAAGGTTGGGACGCCAGCGCGCATGGTCGATGTCTAGCACGAAGGGGAAGATCTGCCGTGTGCCCTCCGACGTCTTGCGGAAGACCTCCTGCCCGTACCAAGTCACATCGACACCAAGCGCATCGTGAAACAGCGGCCGCTGGTGATCGCGCACCCACATGGTGGAATAAACGGCTGTCAGGAAGAACTTGATCCACAGCTTGTTAACGAAGGTTTCCGTCAGCTTCGGTTCGGTCTTCATCAGCAATGCAAATGCCTCGCCGTGGCGGAACTCATCGTTGCACCATTCGCGGAACCAACCAAAAATCGGGTGGAACTGCTTGTCCGGGTTTTGCTCAAGGTGGCGGAAGATGGTGATATAGCGGGCATAGCCGATCTTCTCGCTCAGGTAGGTCGCATAGTAGATAAACTTGGGCCGGAAGTAAGTGTACTTTTTCTGCTGCGTAAGGAACCCGAGGTTCACGCGGATGCCTGCCTCGCGCAGCGCATCGTTGATGAAGCCTGCATGGCGCGCCTCATCGCGGGCCATCAGTTGGAACAACGTCGTGATATCGGAATTGGAACCACGGCGCTTCATCTCTTTGTACAGAACACAGCCGGAGAATTCCGCGGTGCAGGAGGAAATCAGGAAGTCGATAAATTCGGCTTTCAGCTTAGGCTCCATCCCCTCCCAATCAGCCTGCCACTTGTCGGTTTTCTTGAAATGGCCCTTGTTTGGGTCTGATTTCATCTCGGCGATGAGCGCATCCCAGTCCTTACGCACTGGTGTCACGTCCAGTGCGTCCATCTCGGCAAAGTCCGTAGTGTAGAAGCGTGGCGTCAGCAGGGTGTTTTGCATGGCCACGTTGGTGGCCTGCTCGGAGGTGATGGTACCCGTATCAAGGGCATCCTGTGCAGCGATCGCCTCTTCGGCGGTATCGGCATAGGCGGAGTGTGACGGGATGGTTTTGGTTTGGACGTTCATGACATCACCTCTTCTGAGAAGGAGAACTCGCACAGTTCCATAAATTCGAAATCACCCGTGGCGCGTGTCCACAAACGCTCGACAGTGGAGGCGCGGGTTATGGTTGCGATGCGTTCCTCGACAATCAGCTCACCGTAGGGGGCCATAATCTCGGCACCATGCACCAGTACGCTGTCGCCAGGGTTTACGACCGCCCCGTTCAGAAATTTCACATGCGCGGACAGTTCTTCAAACCGGTGCGAGATCGTGACCTCGCAAGGGGCTTGTTCGCGTGTTCTTGTAAATAGTCCCATGATATTCAGTCCCTTGAATAATGGTTGCGGTTTCAATCAAGCAAGCGGGCAAAGGCTGCTATATTGTCGGGGCCGTATCCGATGAGCTCTAGCTGCCAACCGGTCGAATCGTCTATCACGTCCAAACGCCCGTTCTCCCGGCGTATGATGCGGAAAGGTGCCGCAGGATCAGTGCGTTGAACTAAGCGCTCACGTGACATTGATACCCAGACCACGTCAATAAATCCAGCTTTGTCGCGTCTTGATGATGCGATTTCCAAACCGTTCTCATCATAAAGCTGAATTCCGTTATTGCGGTCGCCACCAAAGGTCAAGGAGCGCTCAGCCACGATCGGATCGAGCGTGGGCAACCCGGTACGGGGCATATCTGTCAAACGTGCGTATGATACCATGGCGAGCGATGCGAGCATCAGGCCGAACATGGCTTGGACCAGAACGCGCGGGACCATGTCCTTGTCGCGGGCTTTCATCTGGCGGGCGAGGGGTGAAGTCAGGCTCATGTCAATTACTCCGCGGCTACGGCATTGGGTGCGCTTTGCGCAGGATTGGTTTCTTGAACATCGCTTTTCACGATGCGGGGCTGGTGCACCCGTGTCTCTGCGGCTTCGGCAAAGATTTCGGCGACCGCCGCAACATTTGCGATGCAGCGGAATGAGGGCTGTGCGCGGCTAAGCGCCCAGGGGCGGGTATGCGGCCATGTCATCAAATAGGAAATGCGCGTATCGTCGATCATCTCGAAGCTAAGCGTGCCATTGTCGTCTTTGCGTTTTTGCACTGCGGCATTACCAATGCAGACGTAAGGCAAGTTAAGCGTCATCGTTAGTGCCGCGCCGATGCGCATCGCAGCGCGTTTGTTCGTGAGGGTATAGACGGTCGAGCGCGCCTGAACTGTTGCCAGACCGTAGACCACCAGACAGGCGATAATCGGCAGCACGATGAAAGGCACAGCATGGGTAAGTGCGGTCGTGAACGGGACCGAAGCGGATGACACACCAATGCGCCAGATCGCAAGAAAAACGAAATACCCGACGATCCAGTGCATTTTCCAGGCTTCGATGGCCAGACGCATGGGATCGGGGGCGCCTTGCCACAGGATATGCTCGTCTTTTGGCAGAGCTTCGGGCAGGCCGTGTACGGGTTCGAACTGAAAGTCGTCGTGCATTTGAATGTCCCCTTATGGAATGGTTGCCGGGCTCTTTGGCTAAGAAGCCCGGCTGTTGTTTAGATCACCGGCGCTTCACGTTTGGGATCGGCATACATGGTGCCGCCGCCGTAGTAGGCCATGATCTTTTCTTCTTCGAGCAGCGTGATCTGCGTATCTGACTTGATACCGGGCACGTCCGCGAAATGGGCGCCATAGATCGAGCGGACCTTGATCCGGTCGGATTTGATGCGCGCAAAGTTCGCGGGGATCAGGCAGGTTTTGCCGGAGCCTTCAGGGTTCAGATCAACGGTCAGGTACCGCACATACTGTTCCGGTACGTCGATCCACATGTCGATCACGCGCCCCACGACTTCGCCGTCACCGGCAACCACAGGTTTGCCGCGCGGATCGGTCCCGGCGGAGACGGCAAAGTCTTCCAGTTTGCTCATCGGCTGGATCTTGGCGTGGCCGTGTGCGTCCAGTTCGGCGTGGTCGGCGCGCGGTGCCCATGAGGCTGGCCCAACACCGTCGATCATTGGGTTTCCTGTCGGCTCGAACGGGGAGCCCGCTGCCATGGAGGTTTGCGCAAGTGCGAGATTGTCGCGATCACCACGCTGGCCTGAGGGCACGGTCAGCGTACCGCGACCATCACGCAAGTGAAACGTCTTGTCTTTTGGGACAGGGAACGGCCCTTGGTTGGGGGCAATTTTGCCGTCATCTGTCTGCAAAGGATATCCTTCGCGCATGTTCTCGGTCTGTAGGTAGTACACCAGACCCGCAAAAAATATGTAAAAGAGCCAGATTGCGGCGCTTGCCAGATCGAAAGTACCAAAAAAATCATTGCCAAGCATTAGGGGATCCTCCGTCGTTTATGGTTTAGGTTGGGAAATCGGCGAGGCCGATATGCCCCGTCTGTTGCTGTTGTGCTGTCCGGCGGGTCCGTACCAAGGGGCCCACAGCGATCAGTGTTGCAAAGAGTAGGTAGATCTCGATGTGGTAAACCACCGAGTAGCCGGTCGTGGCGTTCTGCATGCCAGGACCAAATGTGCCCGCCATCGCGGCGGAGTTCACGATGTCGCGTAGCGCGCCACCGATGAAGATAGAAAGACCTGCGGCGGTCGCCTGTGCCGCGCCCCAGGCACCGAGTGCCAGGCCCTTGCCGGCAAGAGATCCAGTCTCGAGCGTCATCGCGGCGGTGAGTGTCGAGATCGCGAACAGACCAGAGCCGAGGCCGATGCCAAAGGCGCCAGCAAAGAATAAGGATGCGCTGTCGAGCGGGGCGGCAAAGATAACCGCACTGAATGCCAGAACGCCGATCAGAATGCCGCGCGAGGACATGAGGAAGGGGTTAAGCCCTCCGCGCAGCCATTTCGCTGCAAAGCCTAGCCCGATCAGAGCGCCAAAAGACCACATCGCCGTCAGTAGTGTCGTCGCAGAGACAGAAAGCCCGAGTACATCGCCGCCGTAAGGCTCCAGCAGGACGTCCTGCATGTTGAAGGCCAGAGTGCCGAGGAAGACGGTGACCAGCAGACGCTTAGCCGAGTTTCCAGTTGTCAGATCGCGCCATGCTTCGGAAAACAAAGGCTTTGTCGCTTCCCTCTCTTCGCGGGTCATGGGGTTGACCGCTTCCTGCTTCCACAGGGCGATGATGTTCAGCACGACCGTCACCACGGCGGCGCCCTGCACCACCTGAATGAGGCGCAGCTGGCTAAAGTCGCGCAGCAATGTACCAATTATGATTGCAGCTACGGCCATGCCGACGAGCAGCATCACGTAAAGAAGTGCGACCACCTTCGGGCGTGTCTCGTCGTTGGCGCGATCGGCAGCGAGGGCCAGACCGGCGGTTTGTGTCATGTGCATGCCAAGGCCGGTGAGCAGGAATGCGAGCGCTGCGCCCACCTCGCCCGCCCAAGTGGGACCGGCAGCTTGATCGCCCGTGAGCAGCAGCAGGCCAAAGGGCATGATGGCAAAGCCGCCGAACTGCCACAGGCTGCCAAACCATAGATAGGGGATACGCTTCCAGCCGATGGCGGAGCGGTAGGTGTCGGAGCGAAAACCCAGCAGCGCACGGAAAGGGGCCACGAGCACAGGAATCGCGATCATGATCGCCACGATCCAGGCCATCACGCCCAGTTCGACGATCATCACCCGGTTCAGGGTACCGAGCAGCATGACCGCAGCCATCCCAACAGAGATCTGGAACAAGGACAGTCGCAACAGCTGCTTGAGCGGAAGCTCCTCGCTGACCGCATCCGAAAACGGCAGGCCGCTCAGCGTCATATTCTTAATCTTGCTGCGGAAGTTGATTTTGTCTTGGAGGTTTTTCATGCCGTGAACTCTAGAGCGTTAGAGAAGTAGAAGCCTGATTTGATGCGGCGGATGTCACGCAGGCGGCCGGTTTCGAGCTTGGCGGCAATAAGCGCAGGGCTGTGCGGGATCATCACCGGAGAGCGGTCTTTCTTCGGCGCGAGTTTGCCCAGACGCCAGAACGCCATCAGCAGGGGTGTGCGGGGGGCGACGGTAAAGACCATTTTGCCCGACAGGCGCGGAGCAATGCCGCCGAGGATTCCGGCGATGTCGTCGGCGGTGTAATAGATCATGCTGTCCATTGCGACGATGTGGTCGAAATGACCCAAGGCTGGATCGAGCATATCGCCGGAGGCAAACGACACTTTGTGCGCAACTGCACTCGGCGTGCGCTTTTGCGCGATGCCGATCAGCTGGGGCGAGATATCGACGCCTACAACGTCTGCACCACGGGCCGCCAGCTCGAATGCCAGTGCTCCGGTGCCGCAGCCGGCATCCAAAATACGTGCGCCGCGCAGATCGCCTGGCAAGCTGTCGATGATCAGCTGGCGCATCTCGTCGCGGCCCGCGCGGACGGTAGCGCGGATGCCCGACACGGGGGCGTCCGATGTCAGACGCTCCCATGTCTTGGTTGCGGTGCCGTCAAAATATGCCTCCACCCGGTTGCGGGTGGTCATGTAGGCGCCTGATGTTTTGGGGCGTTCGGAATAGATGCGTGTGCCGTCCATCAATCGAACCCCAACAAATCAAAGATTTCGCGGTCGGGCAGCGACTTTGGTGCCAGTGGATCCGTGCCTGCCCAAAGGGTTTGTGCCAGACGAATGTACTCGGCCTGAACGGCGGCAATTTCGTCATCCAGATCCATCTCGAACAGGGTCTTTTTCTTCAGGCGCGATCGACGGATAGCATCGAGATCGGGCAGATGTGCCAGACGGTTGAAACCCACGGTCTCGCAATAGCGGTCGACCTCGTTGGTGTCCTTGGAGCGGTTGGCGACGCAACCGGCAAGCCGCACCTTGTAGTTAGATGACTTTGCCTCGACCGCCGCGATGATGCGGTTCATCGCATAGATGCTGTCGAAGTCATTGGCCGTCACGATCAGCGCGCGGTCCGCGTGCTGCAAGGGAGCGGCAAAGCCACCGCAAACCACATCGCCGAGCACGTCGAAGATTACCACATCGGTGTCCTCGAGCAGATGATGCTGCTTGAGCAATTTCACAGTCTGGCCGACGACATAACCGCCACAGCCTGTACCGGCTGGCGGCCCACCAGCCTCCACGCATTTGACGCCGCCGTACCCTTCGAACACGAAATCTTCGGCGCGCAGCTCCTCGGGGTGGAAATCTACCTCCTTGAGAATGTCGATCACCGTCGGGATCAGCTTTCCGGTGAGCGTGAACGTGCTGTCATGCTTGGGATCGCACCCGATTTGAAGAACACGCTTGCCCATCTTGGAAAAGGCTGCCGAGAGGTTCGACGATGTCGTCGATTTTCCGATCCCGCCTTTGCCGTAGACTGCAAAAACCTTTGCGCCTTCGATCTGTGCATCAGCATCTTGGTGTACCTGAACGGAACCTTCTCCGTCTTGTCCGCGCAGGTTCGGCATACCTTTATCTAGTGGGCTCATGGTGTATTCCCTATATTCGAGTTCTGAGAGGTCATTCGGCTGCAATGCCCTCAAGTTGATCTTCAGTTGCATCGGCTGCGTCTTGTAGTGCAGCCAATGTGGCGGCGTCGGGTTTCCAGTAGTTGCGGTCCGCGGCTTCAATCAGGCGGTTGGTCATCCGCATCGAGGCCTGTGGGTTGAGATCTGCCAGACGTTTGCGCATGGCCTCATCCAAGACGAAAGTCTCGGACAGGCGCTGGTACACCCAAGGGTCAACCTTGCCTGTTGTCGCGGACCATCCCATCGTGTTGGTCACGTTTGCCTCGAGTACTCGCACGCCTTCATGGCCATGCTTGAGCAAAGGCTCGTAGAATGCAGGGTTGAGGTTGCGCGCGCGCGTCTCGAGGGCAACCTGATCACGCAGGGTGCGTACCTTCGTGCCACCGGTGGTCTGGTCGCCGATATAGACTGCCAATTCCTTGCCGCCCTGCGCACGTTTTACCGCAGTTGCGATGCCGCCCAGCGTGTCAAAATAGTGATCGACGGATGTGACACCCAGCTCGACCGATTCGAGGTTCTGATAGGCCAGATCGACGTGCTTGAGCGTGTCTTCCAGCAGGTCCATCTGCTGACTAGCTTCACCGTCCATGCCGTAAGCAAAGCTTTTGCGGGCCTGGTAGGCATCGCCCAACTCGCTTTCGTCTTCGTAAGTGGAGTTATCGACCATCTGGTTGACGTTGGAGCCGTAGGCGCCTTCGGCGTTTGAGAAGACGCGCAGAGCGGCGGTTTTCATGTCGCAGTTGTTGGCTTCCATGAATGCCAGTGCATGGGCGCGGATCGGGTTATACTCGTATGGCTCATCGGCCATCGCGCATTGGTAGGCGGCATCGGCCAGCAGTTTTGTCTGCAAGGGCAGCAGATCGCGGAAGATGCCCGACAGGGTCATGATCACATCGACGCGCGCCCGGCCCAATTCAGGAAGCGGCACAAGATCAGCACCGCACAGGCGGCCGTTCTGGTCAAAGCGTGCAGTACAACCCATCAGGCTGAGCGCCTGTGCAATCGGGCCACCGTTCGATTTGATATTGTCGCTGCCCCACAAGACCAGCGCCACGGTGCGCGGCATGCAGTCATGGGTCCGTAGCAACTCGTCAGCCTGCTTCTTACCGCTCATCATCGCCTCGGCGGTGGGCATGCGGAAAGGGTCGAAGGCATGGATATTACGGCCCGTTGGCAGGATTTCCGGCGCGCGGATCACGTCGCCGCCGGCAACGGGTGCGATGTACTGGCCGTTCATGGCGCGGATCAGCGCCGGCAGTTCTGCGTCGCGGCTCAGATGCGCTTTGGCGGCCTTGCGGGCGGCGACGTTGTCGAATTCCATCAGGTCCAGTGTGGTCTCGATGTTCTCTGGCGTGCCGACACTGCCCACAATGTGCAGACCCTCGGGGATTAGGCTCGCTTCTGTCTCCAGCAGCGTCAGCCACATGGTATCCAGATCGTCGCTGCCCATATCGACGGCTTCTGCCTGTGCGCGGATCAGCTCGATCAGGTCGGTCTGATCGCTGCCAGGCTTGCTGGAGCGCCATTGGTTCAGCGATTCCTTGAGCGCCGTCAAACCCTTGTACAGACCCGCAT
>JAGXHD010000131.1 GCA_024636395.1 Sulfitobacter sp. | reverse complement strand
CGCTTATGGCGTCCCCGCCGACACGGGCATTTCCATGTGGGTCGCTGATATGGATTTCGCCACCGCGCCGGTGATCAACGAAGCGGTAAAAGCCATGACCGAGCACGGCGTCTACGGCTACTTCGGCGATGACAGCGAGTACCGCGCCGCGATCCAGTGGTGGATGAAGGAGCGGCACGGCTGGGATCTAGATCCTGCCCATATCTTCACCACCCACGGCCTCGTCAACGGCACCGCAATGTGCGTCGATGCCTTCACGGCACCGGGCGAGGGTGTCGTCCTGTTCACCCCCGTCTATCACGCCTTCGCGCGGGTGATCAAAGCGGCGGGCCGCGAGGTGGTCGAGTGTCAGATGGTACAGGAAAACGGCCGCTACCACATGGATTTCGAGGCCTACGACGCGCAGTTGACCGGCAATGAGAAGATGATCATGCTGTGTTCGCCGCACAATCCCGGTGGCACCGTCTGGACCCGCGCGGAACTGGAGCAGGTCGCAGCTTTTGCCACGCGGCACGATCTGGTCCTCGTCTCCGACGAGATCCACCACGATCTGGTGATGCCCGGCCACACCCATACCGTCATGGCAAACATCGACAACATCGCCGACAGGCTGGTGATGATGACGGCCACCACCAAAACATTCAACATTGCAGGCAGCCACGCAGGCAATGTGATCATCGCCGATCCAACCCTGCGCGCAAAATTCGCGGCGCGCATGGCCGCTTTCGGCCTATCACCCAACAGTTTCGGCCTTTTCATGGCCACCGCCGCCTATTCCCCCGAAGGCGCCGCCTGGCTCGATGAAATGATCGACTATCTCGATGGCAACCGCCGCCTGTTCGATGATGCGGTCAACAAGATCCCCGGCCTCAAATCCATGCCACTTCAAGCCACCTATCTCGCTTGGGTCGATTTCGAAGGCACAGGAATGAGCCGTGAGGAGTTTACCGCCCGGGTCGAGCAAGGTGCCTGCATCGCCGCCAACCATGGCCCCACCTTCGGCAGCGGTGGCGAAAGCTTCCTGCGGTTCAATATCGCCACGCCTCGCGCGCGGGTGCAGGAGGCCTGCGACAGGCTCGCGGAAGCCTTCAAGGACCTGCAATAGTCAGGGTGGGCGCCCCGCTGCGGGCGTCCAGCCTATCAGCGGAGTCGCGGGCCGCTGCTACTGCGCAGCATCCCGGTCATCCGCAGCCATCTCGAAAACCGCAGCATAATCGACACCGCGCGCGCTTTTGACGGTAAAGACAAGCTCGTCGCCCCTATGCTCGAATTGCGTGATCAGACACTGATACGCATGGTCCGCCCCGTCATAAAGATCGACAACTCCCGTAAGCGCGGGCACATCCGCTGCAGACACGGCAAAGCCTGTCGCCCAGCGCCGCACGACCGGATAAATTACGCCGCCCGCCATGACGGACAGGGTAGACCTGCTCACCGTCCTGCGCGTCCGCTGCCTGCTCAAACCCGGCTCGAATCCCTCCGGTAAAAATACATCCATGATTCTCCCCCCTCATTTCCCATTCAAGGGTATGCCGAACGCGCTGTAGAGCAACATCTTTTCGAATAATTCATCCAGCCACATCCAGCAGACCTGTGTATTTGCGCAGGGCTCCTGCGCGGCTCCGTCCCTACGCATCAAACCCCAAACACATTACATCCATATGAATGAAGTTAGGAGAACGCGAATATGGGACTGTTGATCGACGGCGAATGGCACGACAAGTGGTATGATACGAAAGAGAGCGACGGCGCGTTCAAGCGTCAGGAATCAAACTTTCGCAGCTGGGTCACGCCCGATGGCGGTGCAGGCTCCAGCGGCAAAGCCGGCTTCAAAGCCGAGGCAGGCCGCTATCATCTTTACGTAAGCCATGCCTGCCCCTGGGCTCACCGTGCACTGATTTTCCGCGCCCTCAAAGGGCTGGATGAGCTTATTGACGTCTCGGTCGTCCACCCCGACATGCTGAGCGACGGCTGGACCTTCGACACGGATTTCGACGGCGCCACAGGCGATCGCCAGTTCGGCTTACCTTTCGCGCGTGATATCTATACCCGCGCACAATCCGATTTCACTGGCCGCGTGACCGTGCCGATCCTGTGGGATAAGCACCAAAACACCATCGTTTCCAACGAATCTTCCGAGATCATCCGTATGTTCAACAGCGCCTTCGACGCGCTCACCGGCAACAAGGATGATTACTGGCCCACCGATCTGCGTGAAACGATTAAGCCGATCAATGACCGCATCTACGACACGCTCAACAACGGGGTCTACAAGTCAGGCTTCGCCACGACGCAAGCGGCCTATGACGCCGCCGTGCATCCGCTGTTCGATACGCTGGACTGGATCGAGGACATCCTTGCCGCCAACCGCTATCTAACCGGCGCGCGGATCACGGAGGCCGATTGGCGGCTCTTCACCACGCTGTTGCGGTTTGATTACGTCTATCACCAGCACTTTAAGTGCAACCGCCGCAGGATCGTGGATTACCCAAATCTATGGGCTTACACGCGCGAACTCTATCAATGGGAAGGAGTGTCAAAAACAGTGCATTTCGATCACATCGTGCGGCATTACCATTACAGCCACGAGACGATAAATCCCAACCGGATCATTCCGATCAATCCGCAGATCGACTGGGGCGCCCCGCACGGTCGCGGCTAGCTGCTCACCCGCTCCGCTCCGTAATGTGCCACCATCGCCGCCAGATCCTCTGGCGGCGTATTGCTTTGCACGAAGGCGCGCGCATTGGCCGAATGGGCAAAGATTGATCCGTCCGAGAAAAAGCTGGTGTTGGTGACGAAAATAACACGCGCCTGCGGGTGCCTGTAGTTTGCGTAATCCGAGATCGCCAGCGCCGAGCCTTCCTCGATCACCAGATCCAAAATGATGATATCAACTTCGTTGCACGAGAGAAAATCAATCGCCGCTTCCTGCCCGCCCACGCTCTGGACAATCATGCCCTGGCGGACAAGATGGCTCTGCCATACCGATGCCAGTTCCGGTACGCTTTCCACGATCAGGACCCGTGTCACCTCGGACTGTAACGCTGCCATTATTAGGCCCTCCATGGGCTTTGAAATTTTCGGAGTTATCGCTTAAAAAGAAGGTCAATCAAACAGGCATGAAGTTATTGTAACATTCTCTTGAAGAATATCCAAAACTCCGGTTTCAAGACCCGTGACAACAGGCAGCTTTTGGCCAATCCACAAGACACCGGAGCCCATGATTTGAGCGTAGTACAACTGGACCACGGCGGCGGACTTGACGCTGCAGCCATGAAATACGGAGGTTTGCGGCACAATTGGATCGACCTGTCGACCGGGATCAATCCGGTCGCGTACCCACTGGGCGATCTGCCCCCCGATGCCTGGACGGCACTTCCCGATCAAAGCGCCGCGCGCGCGCTCACCGACTGTGCAGGCAGCTTTTGGCAAATCCCTCAGGGGGCCGCCATCCTCGCCACACCGGGCGCGTCTGCTCCCATCGCAATGATTCCCTCCCTGCGCGCGGCAGGACGGGTCCATATCTGCACCCCCACGTATAACGAGCATGCCGCGGCCTTCAGCGCGGCGGGCTGGTCCACCGCCGCAGATCCGCGAGATGCCGATGCGCAGGTCGTCGTCCATCCCAACAATCCCGATGGCCGCTTTTTCTCGACCTCCGAGCTTCATGCCCCCCTGCGCATCATCGACGAGAGCTTCTGCGATATCACCCCCGAAGCCTCTCTGATCGCGCTGGCCGCCACCCCGGGCACGCTGGTCCTGAAAAGCTTCGGGAAGTTCTGGGGTCTCGCGGGGCTACGCCTCGGCTTCGTCATCGGTGATCCTGAACTGGTCGATACGCTCTCGCAGATGCTGGGCCCCTGGCCCGTGGCGGGCCCGGCGCTGGACATCGGCGCACGCGCGCTGGCTGATCCAGGCTGGGCCGACAGCACCCGCGCGCGCCTCACAGCCGACACAGCCCGCCTTGATGCGCTCGTGACAAACGCAGGCGCGGACCTTGTCGGCGGCACCACGCTGTTCCGCCTCTATGATGTGCCCGATGCACTCGCCTGGCAGGACCGCCTCGCCCGCCATCACATCTGGAGCCGCGTGTTCCCCTACAATCCACGCTGGCTGCGCCTCGGCCTGCCCGGCCCCCTCCACTGGCCCCGGCTCATATCGGCGCTGACATGAACACAGCCGCCCTGCTCGCGCTGGCCCTCCTGCTCGACGCCGCCTTGGGAGAACCTGAGTGGCTCTGGAGCCGTCTGCCCCATCCCGCCGTGCTCATGGGCCGCGCCGTAGCGGCCTTTGACCGTAAGCTCAACACCGGACGACACGGGGTGGTTGCGGGCATCCTCGCCCTCTCCGTCCTCATGGCGGGGGCCTACGGGATCGGCTGGGTCCTGTCCCAGTTCGGAAACATTGTTGAGATCGTCATCGCTGCCATTCTTCTCGCCCAGCGTTCCTTGGTCCAGCATGTCGCGGCGGTGGCACAGGGTCTGCGGCTATCCGTGCAGGAGGGCCGCCGCGCCGTCGCCATGATTGTCAGCCGCGACACCGCCACGATGGATCCCTCCGCCGTGGCCCGTTCCGCCATCGAGAGCGCGGCGGAAAATCTCTCCGACGGGGTGATTGCCCCCGCCTTCTGGTTCCTCGTCGGCGGTCTGCCCGCGCTCATGGTCTATAAGATCGTCAACACAGCCGACAGCATGATCGGTTACCGCACACCGAAATACGAGCGCTTCGGGAAGGCCGCCGCCCGCATGGACGATGCGCTCAATTTGATCCCCGCCCGCCTCACCAGTCTGCTCATCGCACTGCCTTCGAGGGTTCTGCACCAGTGGCGCGGAATCATGCGCGACGCCCGCCTACACCGCTCCCCGAACGCCGGCTGGCCGGAGGCGGCCATGGCCCGCGCCATAGGTGTGGCCTTGGCGGGCCCCCGCGCTTATGATGGCTTGATCCAGGATTTCCCCTGGGTCGGAGAAGGCGGCGCCACCACGCTAGGCGCAGCACAAATAGACGCCGCAATCGTCAAGCTCTGGCAGGCCTGGGCGCTCATGCTGGGCCTGGCCGTGGTGCTGGCCCTTACAGGATAAGGACACAAGCTTTTTTCATGCGCTCCACATTTCTTGCGGCCCTGCTCGCCCTTGCCCCACTGCCTGTCATGGCCGATGCCCCCTGCGGCGGCGATTTCACAACATTCCTCGACGGACTGGAAGCGGAAGCCATAGCCTCCCACGGCATCGTCCGCGATACAGCAGCGGCCTTCCTGTCGGCCCTGCGCCCCGATCCCGCCGTGCTGCGCGCGGACCGCTCGCAGGGCGTGTTCCAGCGCCCCTTTATCGACTTCTCCCGCCGCCTGATCTCCGCCGACCGGATCAATCGTGGCATCGCAAACAGTAACCGCTACGATGATATCTTCCAGCGGATCGAGCGGGACTACGGCGTGGACCGGGGCGTGCTGCTGGCCTTCTGGGCTTTCGAGACAGATTTCGGCGCCATTCAGGGCGACTTTAACACCGCAAACGCGCTCGCCACACTCGCCCATGATTGCCGCCGCCCGGAACTGTTCCGCCCCCAGATCTTTGCCGCAATGGAGCTGTACGCACGCGGCGATCTCGATCCCGCCACCACCACGGGCGCTTGGGCCGGCGAGATCGGGATGGTCCAGATGCTGCCCCGCGACATCTTGGAGAACGGCACCGACGGCGATGGCGATGGTCGGGTGAGCCTCAAATCCTCCGCCCCTGACGCGCTGGTATCAGGCGGCAGGATGCTGCAATCGCTGGGGTGGCGCAGGGACGAGCCGTGGATCGACGAGGTCACGGTGCCGCCCGGCTTTGACTGGTCGCTGAGCGGGCTGGATACGACAAAACCTGCCGCCGACTGGGCCGCACTGGGCATTACCCCGCGCGACGGCGCACTAGAGACCGCGCTGCCCGCGTCCCTGATCGTGCCGCAAGGGCGCGGCGGTCCCGCCTTTCTCACCTATCCCAATTTCAACGTGTATTTCGAGTGGAACCAGAGTTTTACTTACGTCATGACCGCCGCCTATTTTGCGACCCGGCTAAACGGAGCACAGATATATGCCGCCGGAACCCCCGATCGGGGGTTAAGCGGCGACCAGATGGAGCGGTTGCAGCGCGCGCTCCAAGCGCGCGGCTATGACGTGGGCGCGGTTGACGGTATCCTTGGTGCCAACACTCGCAAAGCCGTCCAGTCCGAACAGATCCGCCTTGGCTTGCCCGCCGACGCATGGCCTACCCCCGCCTTTTTATCCCAGATCGAGGAATTATCCTATGAGCCTGAAACTCTCCGCCGCCGATATGGTCGCCCGCGCCCGCGCCCGCATCGAAGAAATCGATACTGCCGATGCCATCGCCATGGTGAATGATCCCGCCGTGCAAATCGTCGATCTGCGAGACCCTCGCGAGCGCGAGCGCGCCGGCTTCATCCCCGGCAGTTTCCACTGTCCGCGCGGTATGCTCGAATTTTGGGTCGATCCCGATAGCCCATATTTCAAAGAGGTTTTCGCGCAAAACAAAAAATTCGTCTTCCACTGTGCGTCGGGCTGGCGCTCCGCCATTTCCGTGGCCACCCTGCAGGATATGGGTTTTGACGCCGCCCACATCAAAGAGGGGTTCGGCGCATGGGAAAAGGCAGGCGGACCGGTCGAACAGGTCAAGCCGAAGGCCTGATCAGGCCACCATCTGGCTCGCCTTTTTGAGATCGACCGAGACAAGCTGGCTCACGCCCTGCTCCGCCATCGTCACACCAAACAAGCGGTCCATCCGTGCCATCGTCACCGCATGGTGTGTGATGATCAAAAAACGCGTGTCGGTCTGGCGGCACATCTCGTCCAACAGATCGCAAAACCGCGTGACGTTCGCATCATCCAGCGGCGCATCCACCTCGTCAAGCACGCAAATGGGTGCCGGATTGGCAAGGAACACGGCGAAAATAAGCGCCATCGCCGTCAGCGTTTGCTCGCCTCCGCTCAGCAGGCTCAAGGTCGAGAGTTTCTTGCCCGGCGGCTGACACATGATCTCCAGCCCCGCCTCTAGCGGATCGTCCGATTCCACCATCACCAGGCTTGCCTCGCCGCCACCGAACAGGTGCTTGAATAGCACCCCGAAATTCGCGTTCACCTGCTCGAAGGCCGTCAGGAGCCGCTCGCGCCCCTCCTTGTTCAGGCTCGCAATACCCGCGCGCAGCGTCTTGATCGCCTCTTCCAGATCACTCTTCTCGGTAACCAGCATATCGTGCTCGGTCTGTACGTCCTTCGCATCTTCCTCCGCCCGCAGGTTCACCGCCCCGAGCGCATCGCGCTGCCGCTTGAGCCGGTTCACGTCGGCTTCCAATACATCCGCGCCCGGCATCTCGTCGGGGTTCACGTCCAACTGGGTCAGTAGCTGGTTTGGCGTCAGTTGCTGATCCTCCGCAATCCGCTCCGCCGCCGCCGCCACGGTCTCGCGCGCCGCATCGCTACGCGCCTCCGAGCGCGCCCGCGCCTCTCGCGCCTCCGATGCCGCTCGCTCCGCCTCGCGCTCGGCCAGCGTCGCCTCCCGTAGGGTCGCCTCCGCGGTACTGAGCTTGTCCATCGCCTGCGCCCGCCGTGCCTCCGCACGCGTAATCTCGCCGCTCAGCTCCTCACGTTTGGCCGCAATCTCCGCCGGTGCCGCCCCCGCCTGCCGCAGCTCCGCCTCAGCTGCGACCTTGCGCTCGACCAGCTCCGAGCTGCGCTTTTCAGCAGTCTCCAGCCGGTGCCGCCAGCCGCTCAGCTCCTTCGTCACGTCCTGCGCGCGCTTTGTCCGCGCCTCGCCCTCACGTCGCAGCTCGTCGTGGCCCGAGCGCCGCGACATCATCGTGATCCGCGCCGCTTCGACCGTCGTGCGCAAATCCTCTACAGCGGCGCGCGCCTCCGCCAGATCACCAAGATCTGCCAACGCCCGCTCCGCCTCCAAAACGCGAGCCCGCGCGCCCATCGCCTCTTCCTCGTGCCGCGTCACCGCCAGACCCAGACTCTCCAGCCGCCCCGCCGCCAAATTCCGGTCCGCCTCCACACGGCTCAGCGCGCGCCCCGCATCGGCCACCATCCGGTCCGCCTCACGCCGGGACTCCCGCGCCCGTTTGTCAACTTCCGTTTGCGCCGCCAGTTGCACTGTCAGGCTCTCATGCGCCGCCCGCGCGCCCTCCGCCCGCTGGCTTGCCTGTTCCAGCGCCTGCTTGAGCACTTCGAGCCTGTTCAGCTGCTGCAGCCGCAACGCCGCCGCAGAGGGCGCATCCTCCGCCCAGGCACGGAAACCGTCCCAGCGCCACAGATCCCCCTCCAGCGAGACGAGCCGTTGGCCGGGTTTCAGATCCGCCTGCAAACGCGGCCCCTCATCCGGATCAACCAGCCCGATCTGTCCCATCCGCCGGTCCAGCACATCGGGGCACGAGACATGGTTGGTCAGTGGCGTCACGCCCGCAGGCAGCGGCTGTACTTGCGCGTAAGCCGCCAGCGCTGCCCAGCCCGATGGCCCGTCCGCGTCCACTTCGGGCGCGCGCAGATCGTCAGAGAGTGCCGCCCCCAGTGCCTTTTCGAACCCGTGCTCCACCTGCAACCGGTCGAGGATCTGGCCTCCCTCCGCCGTGTCCCGCTCGACCAGCTTGGCCAAGGCACCTGTCTCGGCGCGCAGGGCATTCATCTCGCCTTCGGCCTCGGAGCGCTCACCGCGCGCATCCGCTTCGCGGGCCTGTGTCGCCGCACGCGCCTCTTCCGCACCGATCAGCGCCGCCTCGGCTGCCTCTGCCGCCGCCTGTGCCGCCGCCTCCGCCACTGTCGCCGTCTCGAAATCACCCGCAGCGCGCGCCAGCGCCGCCTCACTCGCCGCCACAGCCTCCCGCGCACGCGCGGCCTCTGATTCCGATTTGGCTTGGGTCTTGCGATTATCCTCCAGCAAACGCTCCGCCGAGCCGTAACGCGCCGCAAGCCGCGCCACATCCTCGGTCTGCTGCCCCAGATCACCCTCGCGCGCCTGCAACACGGCCGCTGCCTCACGCGCCAGCTCCGCCGCCGCCTCCAGAGCCGCGCCATGCCCCTCGCCGGCACGGGCCAGCTCACGCGCCTCCCAGTCCAGCCGCTCGATCGTCTCGCCCGCATCGCGGTTCAGGCCGCCCTCACGCTCGATATCGCGGGACAACTGGTCAATCCGCCCCTGCAACGTCGCGATGAGCGCGTTCGCCCGCGCCTCCTGATCGCTGAGTGTATCGCGCTGCACCACCAAACGCTGCACCACCGCCGCCGCAATCGCATCCTCCTCGCGCAGGGAGGGAAGCGCGTCTTCCGCCGCCGTCCGCGCCTTGGCACTGCGCTGCACCAGCCCTTCGGCCTGAGCAGTCGCTGTAACCCGCTGGCGCAGCTCCTCCTCGGCCCGCGCCCGCGCGTCATCCGCCTCACGCCACCGGCGATACAAAAGCGTGCCCTCGGTCCGCCGCAGCTCGTTGCCGATCTCGCGGTAGCGCGCCGCCTGCCGAGCCTGCCGCGCGAGCTGCGCCAGTTGTCCCGCCAGCTGCTCGATCACGTCATCAACCCGCGCCAGGTTCGCTTCTGCCCCGTTGAGCTTCAGCTCCGCCTCGTGCCTGCGCGCGTAGAGCCCCGATATCCCCGCCGCTTCCTCCAAAATCCGCCGCCGGTTCTTGGGCTTGGCGTTGATCAGCTCACTGATCTGCCCCTGCCGTACCAGCGCGGGGGAGTGTGATCCGGTCGAGGCATCGGCAAACAGCATCTGCACATCGCGCGCCCGCACATCCTTACCCGCCGCTTTATAGGCACTGCCTACATCGCGCGTAATCCGGCGCACGATATCGAGCTGGTCGGTATCGTTGAAGCCCGCAGGCGCCAGCCGCTCTGAGTTGTCGATCTGCAAGGAGACTTCAGCGAAATTGCGCGCGGGCCGCGTCGCCGCTCCGGCAAAGATCACGTCTTCCATCCCTCCACCGCGCATGGCGGTCGGACGGTTTTCCCCCATGACCCAGCGCAGCGCTTCAAGAAGATTCGATTTCCCACAGCCGTTGGGGCCAACAACGCCCGTCAGACCATCTGCGATGATCAGATCAGTGGGGTCCACGAAGCTTTTGAAGCCCGTCAGCCTGAGTTTGGAAAAGCGCATGGCCCCCCTGCGAGGTGATTCCGGTCTGGCCAGCAGGGTGGCTGGTTTGCGGCGGATCTGTCAACAGCCCCACACAAGCCAAAGGGTCATGAGCTTAGTTATCCACAAGATATTGGGACTAAAGAGCAGGCTCACAGGATATTTCGACAGATTTGCCACCCAGCTGTTTCAGCTCCGTTCCCCGGATGGGCACACAGTCGAGATCGACGGGCACCGCCATGACAGGGCGCAAACTGCGCGTACCGCAGTTCAGGATACCGGTCGCCTGCGCCTGATCACCGCGCACCTCCCTGACTTCGCAACCGCTGACCATGGCCATCGCCTGCCCCGCCCGCTCCCGGATCGGGCCAAAGCGGGGCGCGTATTCCGCGTTCGTCCGGATCGCCTCCGCCAACTCTCCGCGCACGCGCACGTCGAATGTCGAGCCATCGACCATGACGGTCGTGGCGGGCAGCCCGCGAAAATGCGGTCCGGCAGTATTACATGCGGCCAGCAGGCAAAGCGTAAGGGAGATCATGTATTTCATGCAGCCACTTTGCGTCTTTCTTCCTTAACAATTCGTAAAAAGGAATGGTCGAGCGATCGCAATCAATCCTTCCCGTGCCGTGCGGATCCTTGCAGTGTGCCTGGGGTGCAATCCCGATTTCCGATCGATGTGGCAGCACTGGCCGTGGCATCTTTCCGCCCTCCTTTCGGATAGCGTCTCAACGCCATTTAACACCTTCCTTTCTCCCCCATCATCCGGTGCGGCGGGCGCTGTTTTCCCCAAGAGCGTACCTCCGGCGCAGTCAGTCCGCAGAGTGTGGACATGCAGAAAGACAAATTCAAATAGCAACTAGTTACGGTCCAGCTACGAAAGAATCCGGCATGGCACGCAGCGCCCGACGTCTTGTTTCGATCTTTGATTGGTCATACAAATTGACCAATCAAAGGACATCCTATGCCATTTCGCCCTGTCACCCCTGAAAAACTCTCGGCTGCCGTCGTCCGACAAGTCGAAGAGCTGATCCTGCGCGGCATCCTGCAACCCGGCAAACGCCTGCCGCCGGAGCGTGAACTGGCGGAACGCCTCGGCGTCTCGCGGCCCTCGCTGCGCGACGCCATCGCTCAATTACAGCAGGCGGGCCTGCTCAGCGCAAAGCCCGGCGCGGGTGTGTTCGTGGCCGATGTGCTGGGGTCCGCCTTTTCGCCCGCACTCACCGCTCTTTTCGCGCGCCACGATGAGGCCGCGATGGACTACCTGTCGTTTCGCCGTGACATGGAGGGCCTCGCTGCCGAACGCGCCGCGCGTCTTGGCTCCGATACCGATCTGGCCGTGATCGCCGCAGTGTTCGCCAAGATGGAAGCAGCACACGACAGCCGCAGCGCCGAGGACGAGGCGGCACTCGATGCGCAATTCCATATGGCCATTATCGAAGCGAGCCATAACGTGGTCATGCTCCACATGATGCGCTCCATGTACGAACTGCTGCGCGGCGGCGTATTCTACAACCGCCAGATGATGTTCAAGCAACAGACGAAACGCGCGGTCCTTCTGGACCAGCACCGCGCGATCCATGACGCACTCATGGCGCGCGATGCCATCGGCGCGCGCGCGGCGATCGAAGCACATCTGAACTACGTCGAGCGCGCCCTGATGGACCATCAAAAGGCCGAGCGCCACGAACACGTCGCACGCCAGAGGCTGGACCATGAGCAGAAGAGATAGGGGATATCCATTCTTCCAGTCGCCTGCTTGAAGGCGATTACGCGGCATGGAAACCATCAAGTTGATGGATCTAAAGCCCCTTGATTTCAAATTCGTCCATTTCGGACAGGTCTAGTTTCTTGATTCTTGCGATCAGCTTACCATCCTCGTTTCGATAAAAAGGCATAAGCCGTATGGGTCGCACGCTAGCAATACATTGCATCAGGATAGATTTCCTCGCACAACTCACCCGCTAAGCGTCTGGTCGAACGCCGTGAGCGGACCGGGCTCCGAACAAAAAAGCCCCGATCTCTCGATCGGGGCCTTTTCAATGTCGCTTTAGAAATTCTTAGTGCAGCTTGGCATCTACCTGTGTAATGCCATCGTCGATCAACTTGTTAGCATCAGCCGCCGTCATCTGCTTGGCAATGATCTCGCGCGATGCGGCTATCGCGATCATGATCGCCTGGTCGCGGACTTCCTTGATCGCGGCCGCCTGAGCGGATTCGATCTGCTCCTCTGCGGCTGCCAGACGACGCTCCACAGATTTGGCCAGATCCACACGAGCCTGCTCACCTGCAGCCAAGGCTTCCGCTTTGGCATCTGCAACGATGCGGTCAGCCTGCTCCTGAACTTCTTTCTGCTTACGCTCGTATGACGCCAACATAGATTGCGCATCTTCCCGCAACTTGCGGGCTTCCTCGATCTCGGAGCGGATCCCATCGGCGCGGCCATCCAGCATGCCTGCAATCAGCGACGGAACTTTGAAATAGATGTTGATCCCGATGAAGACCAGCAGACCCAGCAGCACTACAAAATCAGTGTTGTACAGCGAGAAAAACGCGCCCCCTGCAGCAAAGGCCGGTGTGGCCCCGAACAATGTGACGGCGGATGTTGCAATCAAACGCATGACGTTATCCTTTCATCCGCGAGGTGACGGCGGCGGTGACGGTTTTTGCGTCCGCCTTGCCACCCATCGCAGCAACGATTTCTTTTGTAGTGTCCTTTGCGACCGCTTTCACGTTCGCCAGAGCACCGGCGCGGATTTCTGCAATTTCAGCTTCGGATTCGGCCAATTTCTCGCCGATCTGCACATCTGCTTTAGCAATCGCATCGTCGAGATCGTCCTGCATCTCGGCCTTCGCCTCGGCGATGATCCGCTGTGCTTCGGCGCGGGCATCGACCAGCGCTTTGTCATAAGCGGCTTCGGCTTCAACCGCCTTTGCCTTGAGATCTTCAGCGGCGGCAATGTCATTGGTGATCGTGCCCTGACGCTCGGCAAGAATTGCCGCGATACGCGGCAATGCAACACGGGACAGGATTAGGTAGATTGCGACCAGTGCAAGCAAGAGCCAGAAAATCTGGTTGCCCCAGGTGGAAGCGTCAAGCTGCGGCATTCCTACACTTGTTGTTTCCGCAGCGCCGTAAGCGTCTGTTGCGGTTTCAGTTGCCATCGTGGCCTCCTGTCAGAACCTGAAAATCGGAACTTATAAAGCGTTGGGCGACGCGGCATGCCGCGCCGCCCGATGCGTCTTGGATGAGACGTGGTCGCTTAGACAGCGAACATCAACAGCAAAGCAACGAGGAACGAGAAGATGCCCAAGGCTTCTGCGAAGGCGATACCGATAAACAGCGTTGCTGTCTGGGATGCTGCCGCAGAGGGGTTGCGCAATGCGCCACCAAGGAAGCTGCTGGCGACGTTACCAACGCCGATAGCTGCGATGCCGGTGCCGAGTGCCGCAATACCTGCGCCGATGTGTGCGAGTTGACCTTCCATGAGAAATCTCCTGTAAATTGGAAGTGGATAGATAAAGACGGGTCGCCCTGTCCGTTGTGAGTGATCGCGGTTGTTAGTGATGAGGATGCAGCGCATCTTTCAGATACACGCATGTCAGGATCGTAAAGACGTAAGCTTGGATGAAGCAAACCAGCACTTCGAGGCCGTACATTGCTGTAATGCCGAGCACTGCGAACGGAGACACCGCTGCCAAAGCTGCAAAGCCCGCAAACACCTTGATGACTGCGTGACCCGCCATCATGCTGCCAGCCAGACGCACGGAGTGGCTGACGGGGCGCACGAAATAGGAGATCAGCTCGATCAGCGCCAAAGCGGGACGCAAGGCAAGCGGCGCGGAAGTGACCCAGAACATCCCCAGAAAAGATGCCCCGTTCTTGACGAACCCGAGGATCGTCACACCGAGGAAGACGGCCAGCGCGAGCGGTACAGTCACGGCAAAATGCGACGTCGGCGTGAAGGCTGTAGGATTAAGGCCAAGAAAGTTCGCCATTACGATGAACATGAACAGCGTCATGATGTAGGGGAAATACCGCAGACCCTCTTTGCCGCAGATATCCTCGACCATCTTGTGAATGAAGCCATACGCAAATTCTGCGATTGATTGCGCCCGGCCGGGAATAATCGCGCGCTTCGAGGTCGCTGTTACCAGCAAGAGAAACACCGCCAAGACAGCGAGGCTTGTCCAGAGCGCGGCATTGGTGAACGTAAACCACTGAACGATGCCATCACCGCTAAGGGGCTTTACAAGAAACTGGTCCATCGGCTTGAAAACAAGGCCGCCACCATCGCTTTGTTCTGCTGTTTCCATTCGTGCAGCCCTTCATTCTCATCGCCCGCTCGGGGCTGTTATCGCGCGTCCCCGTCGGAAACGTCACCACTACCGGCCTCAGCCGTATCTCTCTGCTTCTGCATCTCCTGCGCGGATCGGAGCATTGTCTTCACTCCGGCCGCCAGGCCAAGCAGAACGAACAGCACCATGAATATGGGAAGCGTTCCAAAGAACAGATCGAGCCCGTATCCGATGCCGAAACCGATCCCAAGACCGGCTACAAGCTCTATGACCATCCGCCAAGCGAGCTGGGCGTCTGAATAATGCTCGTCCATCCGCGGTTTGGGCCCTTGCGCACCCTTGGCTGCTGCAATTCGTGCCTCGATCGCGGCCATTTGCGCTTTGCGATCGTGCTCGTCCACAGCTCAGCCCCCATTGGGATGTTCTGCGGAGTGATTACTGTGCAGGTCGGCCCGAGTCAACGGCCCAAAGACCTTCCTCAACCAACTGAAAGTAAGTCTTTTTATTTCCAGCACACCAATGTGCCGCAGGCATTCAGGCGCCGATCTGGCCGATTATAGGCTCGATCCTTATTCAACCATTTGGTTGATCTTCGCACGCGCACGCTTTCCCATACGCCGCCGCCGCGCTATGACAGCACCATGGCCCGCGCCCTCGACATCACATTCGCCGCTTTGGCAGATCCCACCAGACGCAGCATTCTCGCGATGCTGCTGGAGGATGATATGGCTGTGACAGACGTTGCCGAACCGTTCGAGATGTCCCTCGCGGCGATTTCCAAGCATCTTGGCGTCCTTACGACCGCAGGCCTCATCACGCAGGAGAAACGCGGGCGGGTAAAGTGGTGCAAGCTGGAGCCTGACGCTCTGCGCGCCGCATCCACCTGGATGCAGGGGTTCGGGCAGTTCGAGCCGATTCACCTCGACGCCTTCGAGCGGTTTCTGAGAACCGAGTTGTCTTTGGATCCCGATGCAGATCAGACTACCGCCCCCTAAAACAGAAAAAGGAGCCCATAAGGCCCCTTTGTCTGCGTCTCATGTACTTTCGATCACAGCACGAACTGTACGATCGCCAATACAATGACTACGAGACCAACAAGATAAATAATATTCCGCATGACAATTCCCTTCAGTTCTGTGTCCTGTAACGAACCTGTGAAGAGCTGTTTTGGTTCCGCGAATTTAAAGTGCCCGTGAATTATCAGACCTACCGCAGCCCCTCCTCATCGCGCAGCAAAAGGAAAAGCGCCACAAATGTAAGTGCAATCCCGGCCGCAACCCCCGGCGGCGGAAAGCCATTGCCCAGCGCAGCCTCCCAGCAGATCACCCAACTCGGCACCAGATAGGTATAAGCCATGACCTTGGCCGACGGCAGCCGCATCGCGGCAAACTGCACCAGAACGAAGGTGATCGAACTGGCAAATACCGAGACATAGAGGATCGTGATCCACACCAGCGGCCGCAGCGCGCCCCAATTCGTCGCCGCAATATCGCGCGCGCCGATCACAAGCAGCATCACCGCCCCCGCCACCAGCGTGCCGAAGGCGAATACCATAGCGCTTTCCCCTCGGTTGAGCACGCGCACCAGCGGCGTGTAGATCGCATGAGCCACGCATCCCACGAAAAAGATCGCCTCTCCGCGCCCCACATCAAAAGCCAAAAGAGCCCCAAGATCCGCGCGGAAAATCACCCATAGTGCCGCAGCGCCGCCGATGCAGAGCGCCAACGCCATGCGCGGCGTCATCCGCTGGCGCAGCATGAACCAGGCAAAGATCCCCGCCATCACAGGCACCAGCGTGAACACCGCAGCTGAGCTGACAGGCGGAGATGTCTTGAGCCCCTCGAACATCAGGACGAAATAAACCGTGAAAAAGCCACCCAGCAGCCCATATCGCCACGGCGCCGCAAAGGCACTGCGCGGGATCCCTGTCGTCGCCAGCGCTACCGCGCCCACCAGCACAGTAGCCCCCACGAAACGCGCTGCATTGAGCGCCAGCGGCGCGATCTCGTTCGCCACCATCCCGCCCAACGAGAAAGATCCCGCCACCAACCCGGAAAACACCAGCATCGCGAGATGCCCCTGCATCTGCGACGTGAGGGCACCTCTCACAAATCGGTATCCCTGACCCGCGACTTCAGAAACTTCAGCAGCGCCTGCACCTTACTTGTCCGGTGCAGATCCACATGCGTGACCAGCCACAGTTGCGCCGTCCATTCCGGCCGCGGTGCCGCGACCTGTACCAGATTCGGTCTCTTTGCCGCCGCTTGAGGCGTCATGAACCCGATGCCGATCCCCTCCGCCACCGCTAGGACCATTGCGCTCGGATCGTTACTGCGAAAGACCACATTCTTGCGGTTCACCGTTTTCGCCAGCCACTGCTGATAGGGTGCGCGGCTGCCTTCGTCTTCCAGCCCGACAAAGCGGTGGTTTTCGTAGTCCTCGGCACCCTCCGGCATCCCGTGTGCCGCGATATAGGATTCGGCCGCATACAGTCCGACCGTCTGATCCATCAACGGCTGCACCACGTTATCGGGCTGCTCGGGCGCAGCACCCGCCCGCAGCGCCACATGCGCCTCGCCGTATTCCAGCCGGAACAGCCGCTGGCCAGTCAGATAGCGCACCACAACCTCTGGATACTCCTGCTGAAACGCCGCCAGCAACGGTGTCATGCGCGGCGTGAGCTCCGCCAGCGATGTCACGACCAGATCCCCGGAGACCTCGCGCCCGCTGCCCTGCATCCGGCTCAGCAACTGGCTGAACTGGTCTTCCGTCGCCTGCGCGACGCGCAGCAGGTCCTCGCCCGCCTCCGTCGCGGTATAACCGCGGGCGTGCCGCTGGAACAGCTTGATGCCGAGCCGTCCCTCCAGCGCGTCGATGTGCCGAATCACGGTCGCATGATGCACGCCGAGTTTGTCCGCCGCCCCGCTGACTGTGCCCGTCCGCGCCACATAATAAGCTGTGCGCACTTCATCCCAGTTCTGCATCACCGTCTCCCGCCCCCGGATCAGTTCAAAAATCTTCTGTGCATAACTCAACACACTCTGTTGGAAATTCGGCCTACCGTGAATTTATGCAAGAGCTAAGTATTGTCCGCACCGTAACAAAAGGATCAATCATGTCCATCCTGCACATCACCTCCTCCGCTTCTCCCGCGCCTTCTGTCTCCGCCTTGTTGGGCCGCGAGACAGCTACGAAAATCGGCGGCGCCGTCACCACACGCGATGTGGCCAAGGGCATCCCCGCGGTCGACAGCGACTGGACCGGGGCCAATTTCACCCCTGCCGACGACCGCACCTCAGAGCAGAAAGCACGCCTAGCGCTTTCCGACAACCTCATCGCGGAAGTGAAGGCCGCCGACACGCTCATCCTTTCGGTGCCGATGTACAACTTCGGGGTGCCCTCAACGCTCAAGGCCTGGATTGATCATATCTGTCGCGCGGGCCACACATTTAACTACACCGAAGACGGCCCCGTGGGCCTGTTGACCGGCAAGAGCGCTGTGCTTGTCGTCACCACCGGTGGCACGCCCGTCGATTCCGGCGTTGACTTCACCACGCCTTATCTGCGTCAAGTGCTCGGCTTCATCGGCATCACGGACGTGACGGTGATCAAGTCAGATCTGCTGATGCAGGATCAGGACAAAGCCGTGGCATCTGCGCGCGAGGTCATCGCCGCACTCTGAGCCAGTCGCAGGCGGTTGACAGCCGCCTGCACCCTCGCTAAATCGATTTCCAATTCCGGAAGCAATCTCTTCCGGTCCTGACCCGTATCAGGATCGCCCCCAGTCAGCGTGTTACGCCCACTGGGGCGTTTGTGCATTTACGCGGACGTTCCTACATAGAACGCAACCGCAACCGACCAAGAAGGGGCATCCGCCCATGTTCGAAAACCTGAGCGTGCGCCTCTCCGGCGTATTCGACCGCCTTACGAAACAGGGCGCCCTTAGCGATGAGGACGTGAAGACAGCCCTGCGCGAGGTCCGCGTGGCGCTGCTGGAAGCCGACGTGTCCCTCCCCGTCGCACGCGATTTCGTCGCCGCCGTGCAGGAAAAAGCCACCGGGCAGGCCGTCACGAAATCCATCACACCGGGCCAGCAGGTCGTCAAGATCGTGCACGATGCCCTCATTGATGTTCTCAAGGGTGAGGGCGAGCCAGGCGCGCTGAAGATCGACAACGCGCCCGCCCCTATCCTCATGGTCGGCCTTCAGGGCTCCGGTAAGACCACAACCACCGCGAAACTCGCCAAGCGCCTCAAGGAGCGCGAGGGCAAGCGCGTTCTGATGGCCTCGCTCGACGTCAACCGCCCCGCCGCGATGGAACAGCTCGCTATCCTTGGCCAGCAGATCGGCGTCGATACCCTTCCCATCGTCAAGGGCGAGAGCCCTGTCCAGATTGCAAAACGCACCAAGACTCAAGCCTCCCTTGGCGGCTACGATGTCTACATGCTCGACACCGCAGGACGGCTGTCGATCGACGAGGAGCTGATGGCACAGGTGGAGGCGGTCCGCGATATCGTGACCCCGCGCGAGACGCTGCTGGTCGTCGACGGCCTGACCGGTCAGGACGCCGTGCAAACCGCCGAGAACTTCAACTCCCGCATCGGCATCTCCGGCGTCGTGCTCACGCGCATGGACGGCGACGGCCGCGGCGGTGCCGCCCTCTCGATGCGCGCCGTCACCGGCAAGCCGATCAAATTCGTGGGTCTCGGCGAGAAGATGGACGCGCTGGAGACTTTCGAGCCCGAGCGCGTCGCAGGCCGTATCTTAGGCATGGGCGATATCGTGGCCTTGGTAGAGAAGGCGCAGGAAACCATCGAGGCCGAACAGGCCGAAAAGATGATGAAGCGCATGGCCAAGGGGATGTTCAACATGAACGACCTCAAGATGCAGCTTGAACAGATGCTCAAAATGGGTGGCATGCAGGGCATGATGGGCATGATGCCGGGCATGGGTAAAATGGCCAAGCAGATCGAGGATGCGGGTCTCGACGACAAGATCCTCAAGCAGCAGATCGCCCTCATCAACTCCATGACCAAAAAAGAGCGCGCCAATCCCGCGCTCCTTCAGGCCTCCCGCAAGAAGCGCATCGCCAAGGGTGCGGGCATGGAGGTCTCCGATCTCAACAAGCTGATGAAGATGCAGCGCCAGATGTCGGACATGATGAAGAAGATGGGCAAAGGCAAGGGCGGCATGATGAAAGCCGCCATGAAGCAGATGATGGGCGGCAAAGGCGGCGCAGGCGGCATGGACCCCGCCGCGATGGCACAAGGCATGGACCCCAAGGCGCTGGAGCAGGCGGCCAAGCAGATGGGTGGCAAGAACCCGTTCGGCGGCGGCGGCATGGGCCTGCCCTCCGGTCTATCCGGCTTCGGGAAGAAGAAGTAATGTTTGCCATTCCGGTCATCGAAACAGAGCGTCTGATCCTGCAAGCCCCGCAGGAAAGCGACTTCGAATTGCTTGCAGCTTTTTATGCCAGCCCACGGTCCGCTACGGTTGGCGGACCACTCACCCGCGAGCTGGCATGGCGCGCGCTGGCACAAGAAGCCGGTCATTGGATGCTGCGCGGTTTTGGCCGCTGGACTGTGACCGAACGGGCGACCGGAGCCGCTGTTGGTATGGTCGGGCTTTGGCATCCTGAAGGATTCCCGGAGCGTGAGCTGGGCTGGGACCTGTTCGACGGCGCGCTGGGCAAGGGCTATGCCACCGAGGCCGGCAGGGCTGCTCGCGATCATGCCTTCAAGACCCTTGGCTGGGAGACCTTGATCAGCCTTGTAAAGATTGGAAATGACGCCTCTGCAGCAGTGGCGATGCGTCTGGGCGCAGTGGCCGATGGCAGCTTTACCCACGCACGCTTCGGGACGATGACCATATACCGCCACTCAGGAGAGGCAGCATGACCGATCCCGTCACCCTCGCAGCAGCGGTCCTACGCGAGCACCGCGCCAGCATAGACCGGCTTGATGCCATCCTCGTCTATACGCTGGGCGAGCGTTTCAAACATACGCAGGCTGTTGGAAAACTCAAAGCCGAGCACGACCTTCCCCCCTCCGATCCCGCCCGCGAAAGCGCGCAAATCGAGCGGCTCGAAGATTTGGCGAAACAGGCAGATCTGGATCCTGAATTCGCCAAGAAGTTTCTCAACTTCATCATCGCTGAAGTTATTCAGCATCACAAACATCACCAAGAAAACCCGTAAGGATACCAATACTATGTCAATGAAAATTCGCCTCGCCCGCGGTGGCTCTAAAAAGCGTCCCTTTTACCGGATCGTCGCAGCCGACAGCCGCATGCCACGTGATGGCCGTTACATCGAAAAGCTGGGCGTATACGCGCCCCTGCTGGCCAAAGACAGCGAAGACCGCGTCGTGATGAACGTCGAGCGCGTCGAGTACTGGTTGGGCCAGGGCGCACAGCCCACCGAGCGCGTCCAGCGTATGCTGGAAGCCGCAGGCGTACGCCCCAAGACAGAGCGCAACAACCCGACCAAAGGCACCCCCGGCAAGAAGGCGACAGCCCGCGTCGAGGAGAAGGCTGCCAAGGCCGCAGCCGCAGCAGAAGCCGCGAACGCCCCAGCCGAGGAAGCACCAGCGGAAGACGCAACAGCAGAGTAAGAGAGGGAAATCCGGCATGGACGCGTTTTCGGATGAGTTTCGTGCCGGACTGACCGACCTGATGCGCTGGCGCCGCGATGTACGCCAGTTCCGCACCGACCCCGTGGAGGAGGCACTTGTTCTCGAGTGCCTCTCCACTCTTTCTCTCGCACCCTCGGTGGGCCTGTCTGAGCCTTGGCGTGTGATCCGGGTCCGTTCCGCAATCGCGCGCGCGGCGGCCCTAGACAATTTCCAGACCGCCAACGCCGATGCCCTCGCGGGTTATGATGGTGATCAGGCCACGCTATATGCCTCGCTCAAGCTATCGGGTATGGCGGAAGCCCCTGAAAATATTGCTATTTTCTGCGATGACACCACGCCAAAAGGTGCTGGCCTCGGCGCGGCCTCGATGCCCGAAATGCGCCGCTATTCCGTTGTCGGCGCGGTCACGCTGATGTGGCTGCACGCGCGCACGCTGGGGCTTGGCATCGGCTGGGTCTCCGTGCTCGATCCTGCGCGCCTGTGCCGTGATCTTGATGCACCAGAGAGCTGGTCACTTGTCGCTTATCTTTGCCTTGGCTGGCCCCGCGATGTATCGCTGACACCAGAGCTTGAAACAATGGGCTGGGAAGCCCGTGCCGCCACCCTGCATATCGAGGACCGCTGATGTTTGGACTACTGAAATTCGCCACCACTTTGGCCATCGGGGCCGTGCTGGGCTTCCACCTCAACGGGATGTTGATGAGAGCGGAATGCAGCGCCGGCGAGGGTCAGTGGACCGGCACGATCTGCGTCAATTCGGAGCTGCTGCAATGAGCGACAGCCATATCTGCGTCGGCACCATCTCCGGCTCCTATGGCGTAAACGGAGAGCTGCGCATCAAGAGCTTTTGCGCTGTACCCGAGGACATCGAGAGCTACAGCCCGCTGACAGACGAGAGCGGCGCGCGCCAGTTCATGCTGGCCATCCTGCGCCCGGTCAAGAACGGCTTTTCCGCCCGCCTGCCCGACGTGGCGAGCAAGGAGGAAGCAGACGCGCTGCGCGGCACTCGTCTTTTCGCCCGTCGCGAGCAATTGCCCTCGCTGCCCGACGACGAGTTCTACCATGCCGATCTCATCGGTCTCGAGGTCTACGACACCGGCGGCGAGCTGCTGGGACGCGTCAAAACAGTCCAGAATCACGGCGCCGACGATCTGCTGGAGCTGCAGCTGAGCGGCACGTCTACCACCACTTTCCTGCCCTTCACAAAGGCCGCGGTGCCCACGGTCGATCTGGCCACAGGGCGGATCGTCGCCGATCCCCCAGACGGTATTCTGCCCGCACCCAAGCCAGCCCCGCTGGACTGATCAATGCGGCGGATCATCATCCACGCCGGCTTTCACAAGACAGGCACCACCAGCCTGCAACAGACCTTGCGCAAAAACCGCGCCACCCTGCGCCCCGATGTCCGTCTGGTGCTGCGCCCGGGCATGAAGGCCCTGTGCGAATGTGCCCGCGCCTACAGCCGCTCGCGCGAGGATTATGATCTGGGCATGGTGAAATACGAGGCGGTCGCACTGATCGAGGAGTTGCGGGACGAAGAAGCTCCGACCATCATCCTCTCCTCCGAGGATCTGAGCGGCCACATGCCCGGGCGCTACAGGCTCCACGGCTACGGCGCCGCGCCGCATATCATGCGTGCGCTGTCGGTGGCGATCAAAGCGGCGAGCCCCGATGCCGATGTCAGCTTTTTCTTTACCACCCGCGCCGCAGCACCCTGGCTGCGCAGTTGCTACGCACAACATCTACGCGCCTCAAGAATGATCTGGGACGAGGGCGATTACGTCAAGCGGCTCAGTGCCTCCGCTGATCTGGACAAAATCCTTGATCTGGTGAAGCAGGAGGTGCCCGGCCACATGGTCGAGGATGCCGCTCTCGAGGATCATGCAGGACGTCCGCTGGGGATGGCTGAGGCACTGCTCGATCATCTCGGGCTGACCGAGGCGCGCCGCGCAACCCTCCTCCCCTCGCCCACCCGCAATGCCTCCCTGCCCGCCTCTCTCAGGGCCGAACTGCTGGCACTTAACCGCTCGGGTCTGGATGATAGCGCACTGCGCAAGGCCAAGCGCGCCCTGATCGAGAGCACTGCCTGATGCCCCGCAAACTCGTGATTCACGCAGGCTTTCACAAAACCGGCACCTCGACCGTGCAGGCCATCTTGCGCGCCAACCGCAAAGCCTTGATGCCCGCCCTCGCCATCCGCCTCAAGGGCCAGATGCAGGAACTGATCAGCGCCACGCGGGGGTATTCAACCTACGGCACCGCCGAGGCGTTGGAAAAGGTCAGCCGCCGGTTCGACGCCCTGCTCGCGGATCTGCCCGGCATGCCGCGCCGCACACTGCTGCTGAGTGCGGAAGAGCTGTCAGGCCATATGCCGGGCCGCGGCGCGCTAACCGATTATCGTGCCGCCCCTGTGCTCATGTATCTGTTCTGGCAGCGCGCGCAGATCGCGTTTCCTCAAACCCCTGTCCATTTTTGCTTCGGCACGCGCGACCCTGCGGCGTGGCAGCGCTCGGCCTGGGCGGAGCATGTGAAATCCTCCGGGATGACGCTGGATTTTGCAGAATTTTGTGCAGGCTATCCCGCAGCGCCGGATTTGGACGCCGTGATCGCTGAGGTGCGCAGCCGTGTGCCTGCGCCGGTTCATGCCTTCGCGCTGGAGGACTGCGGTGAGTTGGATCTCGGGCCGGCCGATCCCGTGCTGGATCTGTGTGATCTGCCCGATGATCTGCGCGCGAGCCTCATAGCGCAGCCACTCCAGAACACCCGGCT
>JAGXHD010000002.1 GCA_024636395.1 Sulfitobacter sp. | reverse complement strand
TCCATCGTAGGCCTGCCGGACAAGGCTGTATCGGAAGCGCGCGACCGTGTGCGCACGGCGCTCACCTCCATGGCAATCGCCCTGCCCTCGAAGCGCATCACAATCAATCTGAGCCCCGCGAACCTTCCAAAAGAAGGCAGCCATTTCGATCTACCCATCGCGCTGGTCCTGCTCGCGGCCTTGGATATTTTGCCCAAAGATGTAGTGGAAACCGTGGTCGCATTGGGGGAGCTCTCGCTCGACGGCTCGCTGGTGCCCGTGGTCGGCGCACTCCCTGCAGCGGTGGCCGCAGCACAGGAAGGGCGCAGTCTGCTGTGCCCCCACGGCTCTGGCGCGGAGGCGGCATGGGTCAACGCCTGTCAGGTCATCGCCGCACGAACGCTGGGCGACGTGGTCCGACACTACACAGGACAAGTGCCGCTGCCCCCCGCAGAACCGGGCGAAGTGGCCGCTCTCGATTGCTCCCGCGATCTGCGCGAAGTGAAGGGGCAGGAACGCGCCAAGCGAGCGCTTGAGATCGCCGCTGCAGGGCGCCACCACCTCATGATGGTCGGCACCCCCGGCTCCGGCAAATCCATGCTGGCTGCGCGCCTGCCCGGCATCCTGCCGCCGCTGTCGGCAGCCGAAGCGCTCGATACCTCAATGATCCATTCGCTCGCAGGCCTGCTCGACGAAGGGGGAATCTCGCGCGCGCGTCCCTTTCGTGAGCCGCATCACACCGCCTCGATGGCCGCAATCATCGGCGGCGGGCGCAATGCCAAACCCGGTGAGGTTAGCCTCGCGCATAATGGTGTGCTTTTCATGGATGAGTTTCCCGAGTTTGCGCGGAACGTGCTCGAAACCCTGCGCCAGCCGATTGAGACGGGGGAGGTGATGATCAGCCGCGCAAACGCGCATGTGAAATATCCCTGCCGATTCATGCTAGTGGCCGCCGCGAACCCTTGCAAATGCGGCTATTTACCGGACCCGTCGCGCGCCTGCGCCCGCGTGCCGCACTGTGGCGAGGATTATCTGGGCCGCATCTCCGGCCCTTTGATGGACCGCTTCGATCTGCGTGTGGACGTGCCGCCCGTGGCCTATTCCGATCTCGATCTGCCACCGTCCGGCGACAGCTCGGCGGATGTGGCGGAGCGCGTGGCGCAGGCGCGGGTGATCCAGCAGAGCCGCTACGCCGCGCATCCTGCCATGCTATGCAATGCCGATGCGCAGGGGGATATCCTGACTGAAGTGACCGCGACGGACGGCGAAGGGCGCGACCTGCTGCTGCGTGCCGCAGAACGCTTCAGCCTCTCCGCGCGCGGCTATCACCGCGTGTTGCGCGTCGCCCGCACCATCGCCGATCTCGATGGATCACCGTATGTACGCAAACCCCATATCGCAGAGGCCGTCAGTTTCAGACTTCCCAGTTTTGCCGTTGCCTGATCCATCGCGACAGGGCGGCGAGGGTCTGGCGGGCTTCGGGCAGGATATTGTGCATCAGCGGCCATACATGCGGCAGATCGCGGGCGATGGTCAGCTCCGCTGGTACACCGTACCGGGACAATCGCGCGACCATCCGGCGCGAATCGTCGAGCAAGATTTCGGTATCACCCACCGTCATCCAAACCGGCGGCGCACCTTGGAAATCGGAAAAAAGAGGGCTGACGGCGGGATTTTCAGCAGCCTCCCCTTGCAGATACAGCTCGGCCAATTCGGCCGCGCGTTCCGCAACGAGGAGCACGTCATCCTCAGCGTTCGCAGCAAAACTGTCACCACTGTAGGTCAGATCAGTGAGGGGCGAAAATGCAAAGACAGCGCCGGGCAGCGCCCGTCTTTCCGCGCAAAGCGATGCGACCAGCCCAAAAACCAATGCTCCGCCTGCGCTGTCACCGCCCAGCACGACCTGCGCTGGATTGATCCCGTCCGCAAGCATCCCGTCCCACGCGGCTCGCACATCCCGCGGTGCGGCGGGAAACGGGGCTTCGGGCGCGCGACGGTAGCGGGGCAGGATCGCGGTCGCGCCAATGCGTTGCGCCAGATTGGCTGCCATGGCGCTGTGCGTATCAGGGCTACCGAAAACAAAACCGCCCCCGTGAACATAAAACAGAACACGCCCCGGCAAGGTGCTCCGCGGCGTCAGCGTGAGGCAGGGGACACCGCCATGACTGCGCCACTGCTCCTTGGTCCCGCGCGGGGGATGGAAAAACAGACGGGCCTGCATTTCGAGCGCACGCCGCAGCGTAGCCGTGGTCCCGGTCCGCATCCGGCGCTTTTCAAACGTCCGCAGCCAGAGGTTAAGCGCCGGCCGCAGCAGGCTCACGCGCGCTTGGCTTCGATCACGTCCCAGATCTTGCCCGCGATGTTCACGCCATCAAACCGCTCAAGCTCCTGAATACCGGTCGGTGATGTCACGTTGATCTCTGTGAGAAAATCACCAATCACATCGATACCGACAAACACTTGGCCCTTCTCTTTCAGAACGCCGCCGATCCGGGCGCAAATTTCGCGGTCGCGGTCGGTCAGTCCGACTTTCTCCGGCCGTCCCCCCACGTGCATGTTGGACCGTGTCTCGCCTTCCGCAGGCACACGGTTGATGGCCCCGACGGGCTCTCCATCGACGAGAATCACACGCTTGTCGCCTTTCGCGACATCAGGCAGGAATTTCTGCACTATCAGTGGTTCGCGGGTGAAGCCGGAGAATAACTCGTGCAGCGAACTGAGATTGCGATCGTCCTGCGTGAGCTTGAAAACACCCGCCCCCCCGTTCCCGTAGAGGGGTTTGAGAATCACATCGCCGTGCTTTTCCTTGAATGCTCTGATCGTGACCAGATCCCGCGCGATCGTTGTCGGTGGGGTCAGATCAGGGAAATCAAGGACCAGAAGTTTTTCTGGATAGTTGCGGACCCAAAACGGATTGTTGACGACAAGCGTGGTGCCCGACAGGCGGTCGAGCAAATGCGTGGACGTGATGTAATGCATATCGAACGGCGGGTCCTGGCGCAGCCAGACCACATCGAACTCCGACAGATCGACTTCGCGCATCTCGCCCAGAATAGCGGGATCGCCTACGACACGTTGTACGGTCATATCATGGCCGCGCGCCGTAATGCGCCCTTCCTGATACGCCAGATGGTCGGGCGTATAGAAAAATAGCGTATGCCCGCGAGCCTGGGCTTCTTCCGCAAGCCGGAAGCTGCTGTCTGCATTTATGTTTACGGCCCCGATCGGGTCCATCTGAAAAGCGATTTTCATGGGTCTATCCTTATTGTTGCCATCTTGATGGCAAAGCGGGACGCCCGGCGCAATGGCCTCTGCGCGGCCTACACGCCGTACTCAGCTATGGCCAAACGCATTTTCGATAATTTGTGTCTCTCCGCGCCCGTTCACCAGCGCCACGTCGAAGCGCATTTCAGTCAGGCTACCGCGCGGCTGCGTGCCCAGAAATTCCTCCGCGCTCCGGCAGATGCGGCGCATTTGCGCCGTGCTCAGCGCCGAGGCAGCACTCTCAAAATCCCTGCTCTGCTTGACCTCGACAAAAATCAGACCGTCCCCGTCCCGAACGATCAGATCAATCTCACCGGATTTCCCGCGCCATCTTTGTCGTGCGATGATAAAGCCGCGGCGCTCGTAGTCCTGCGCGATCCGCCCTTCCGCAGCGATACCAGCATGAAACGCCATACTCCCTCTGTCGGCACGCCTTTGGGAGAGGGTCTCAGTCATCTGGATCAGCCTTTCTGCGAATTAAGATCAAGGGCAACCTGATACACTTGCCTGCGTGGCAGAGCGTGGGCCTTCGCGACCAAATCCACAGCATCACGCATCGAAAGTTCCTTCAAGGCGCCCTTGAGGCTCTCTTCTAGGTCACCCGAGTTAATGGTTGGTAAATCCCCACGGTCCACCAGAACGACGATCTCCCCCTTGGGGTTGGCCGTAACATACTGCTCGGCCAGTTCTTGCAGGGTCCCGCGCCTGATTTCCTCGAATTTTTTAGTTAGTTCGCGGCAAACAGCGGCCGGGCGCGTGCTGCCCAAGGCGGTCTCGGCATCGCGCAGCATCGCCCCGAGCCGCTTTGGCGATTCGTAGAACACAAGGGTCGCGCGAACTTCCCGCAGCCCCTCCAGCACGCTCAGCCTTGCCGCCTTGGCGTTGGGCAGAAAGCCTGCGAAGTGAAAGGCATCCGTAGGCAGCCCGCCCAGCGCAAGTGCTGTCAGAACGGCGGAGGGACCGGGTGCACAGGTCAAGCCCACTCCGGCCAGCGCCGCCGCACGCGATAGCTCAAACCCCGGATCCGCAATAAGCGGCATCCCCGCTTCAGAGGCATAGGCAATGGATTTCCCTTCCTGCGCCGCCTTGATCAGCCGCTCCACCGCGCCCGCACTTGAGTGATCGTGCAGCGCCGAAATCTTGCGCCCGTCGAGCGGAATACCATGTATATCCATTAGCTTGAGCAAGCTGCGTGTATCTTCCGCAACCAAAATATCCGCACTGGCGAGCACATCGAGAGCGCGCAGCGTGATGTCGCGCGCGGTACCTATGGGAACCCCCACAAAGGTAATTCCGGGCGCTAACTTCTGCTTATGGATATTCAACGCTGGACCCTCCCCTTTGACACGATATGATCGCCGGAATTAAAGCGCAGGCCTGCGTCGGCGCCACTACTGGGGAGTACCGCTACCATGTTTGCCATCCGATCCACCATCCGAAAGCCCTTCCGGATGCTTATGTTGCCTATTTTTGCCTTGTTGCTCGCCGCATGTGATCCGGCGATGATGAACGGCATAGGCTCTTCAACCGGGCCGAAGGTTGACGCGAGCGGCCCAGTGGCCGTGGCCTTGCTGGTTCCACGCGGTGGCTCTGCCTCGGATGATCTGCTTGCGCGCAACCTTGAGAACGCAGCGCGGCTTGCCATCAGGGATCTGGACGGGGTGCAGATTGATCTGCGTGTATACGGCACCGCCGGGCAGGCCAGCATGGCCGCGACTGCCGCTGCGCAAGCTGTGTCCGACGGCGCCAAGATCATCATCGGGCCGGTCTACGGCGAGGCCGCGAATGCGGCCGGTGTGGCGGTCGCAGCATCGGGTGTGAACGTCCTGTCGTTCTCTAACAACACCACTGTGGCGGGCGGCAACGTCTTCGTGCTCGGGCCAACATTCGACACGGCGGCAAACCGTCTGGTCAGCTATGCAAAGCGCTCCGGAAAAGACAGGATCGTGGTTTTGCACGCCAATGACATCGGCGGACAACTTGCACGCAATGCGATCCAGCGCGCGATTTCAGCTAATGGCGCGACCCTCTCAGGGGATGTCGACTACGCATTGAGCCAAGAAGGTGTACGTGCCGCAATTCCACGGGTGCGGGCCGCCATTCAAGCGTCGGACGCGAATGCGCTCTTCCTGACAGCCAACTCTGCAACAGCTCTGCCGCTGCTCGCCGATATGTTGCCCAGCGCCGGTATCAGCAATGCCTCGACCCAATATTTAGGCCTGAGCCGGTGGGATATTCCCGCCCAGACCCTCGCGATCCCCGGAGTTCAGGGGGGATGGTTTGCCCTGCCGGATCCGGGCGCCAGTGCTGCTTTCGCGTCACGCTATACTGCCGCCTACGGTGACCGCCCACTCGACATCGCAGGGCTTGCGTTTGACGGCGTGGCTGCTGTGGCCTCTCTCGTGAAAAGCGGCAAAGCGAATGCGCTGACCGGCGCTTCATTGACGCAGGGTGCCGGGTTCCGCGGTGCGAGCGGTATCTTCCGCCTGCGCGCCGACGGCACCAACGAGCGGGGCCTCGCTGTCGCAACCATCCGCAACAATCAGGTCGTCCTGCTCGAGGCGGCGCCACAGGCCTTCGGCGGCGCGGGTTTCTGAGCAGCGCTGTGACAAACGCCGTTGAAACGCACACAGACGCGGTCCTTGCACCGCGTTTGTGTGCAGATGCGACCGACATATACGATGGAGAAACGATCGACCGCCAGATTGCCGAGGCGGCGGCGCGTGACAGTTCGGCCAACGGGCTGCGCGCGGCAACTGTAAAGATTTTGCGCGCAGCCCAGACAAAGGGGCGTAACACGATCGCAGCAGCGTTTGCCGCAGCACCCTTCGACGCGCAGGCCATGACCGCGTCTTACACCTATCTGACCGATGGCATTGTAAAGTCCGTCCTGCGGGTAACAACCATCCATCTGCATCCCACGCCGCAAAACGCCCCCGCGCTGAGCGTGATCGGCGTCGGCGGCTACGGGCGTGGCGAGATGGCGCCCTTCTCGGACGTGGATTTATTGTTTCTACTGCCTGCCAAGATCACCCCCTGGGCCAGCAGCGTGATCGAAGCGATGCTTTATATCCTGTGGGATCTCAAGCTGAAGGTCGGCCATTCTAGCCGGACAATCCGCGATTGCGTGCAACTGGGCAGCGAGGATTTCACGATCCAGACTGCGCTGCTGGAGCACCGCTACGTCGGCGGCGACAGAGCGCTCGCGGTACAGCTGGACACGGTTCTGAAACGCGACCTTTTCTCCGGCTCAGGCCGGGCCTTCATCGAGGCCAAACTGGCCGAACGTGACAGCCGCCACATCAAGCAAGGCCAACGCTACGTGGTCGAGCCGAACGTCAAGGAGGGCAAGGGCGGGTTGCGGGATCTGCAATCCCTGTTCTGGATCGCCAAATACATCCACGGCGTCGAGCATTCCGCCGATCTGGTCGCGGCGGGTGTGTTTCGCCCCGATGAATACCAGACCTTCAAGGAAGCCGAGAATTTCCTCTGGGCAGTGCGCGGCCATCTGCACCTGCTGACCAAGCGGGCCACCGAACAGCTTACGTTCGACATGCAAGTGAGCGTGGCCGATGCGATGAAGTACGAGGACCGCAACGGTCGCCGGGCGGTCGAGGTATTTATGCAGGCCTACTTCCGACATGCCACCGCCGTGGGCGATCTGACCCGCATCTTCCTGACCAAGCTCGAGGATATGCACGTCAAATCAGAGCCGTTGCTGGAGCGCCTCTTCCGCCGCAGACCCCGGATCAAGGACGGCTATACTGTGGTGCACAACCGCATCGCCATCGAGGACGAGGCGGCCTTTCTGGCCGATCCGCTCAACCTGCTGCGTCTGTTCGAGGAGGCGCTGCGCACCGGTATGCTGATCCACCCCGACGCCATGCGCCGGGTGAAGGCGAACCTGCACCTGATCGACGACACGCTGCGCAATGACCCCGAGGCCCAGCGGATCTTCCTCGATCTGCTGCTCAAACACGGCAATCCAGAGCGCGCGCTGCGCCGTATGAACGAATTGGGCGTTCTGGCCGCCTTCATCCCCGAGTTCGAGCCGATCGTGGCGATGATGCAATTCAACATGTACCACAGCTATACCGTCGACGAGCACATCATCCAGACCATCGCCAACCTCGCCCGCATCGAGAAAAGCGAGCTGGAGGAAGAGCTGCCCGTTGCGTCTTCGATCCTCAAGCGCGGCGTGAATCGCAAGGTGCTTTATATTGCGCTGCTGCTGCATGACATCGCCAAGGGGCGGCCGGAGGATCATTCGGTTCTCGGTGCTCAGATCGCACGCAAGGTCGGCCCGCGTTTGGGGCTCAAGCAAGACGAAGTCGATACGGTGGAATGGCTGGTCCGCTACCATCTGCTGCTGTCGGACATGGCGCAAAAACGCGATATCGCCGATCCACGCACCGTGCGGGATTTTGCCAAAGCGGTGCAAACGGTCAAACGGCTCGATCTGCTGTGCGTACTCACGGTCTGCGACATTCGCGGCGTGGGGCCGACGACGTGGAACAACTGGAAGGCCGTTCTGATCCGCGCACTCTACCGGCAGACAAAGCGGGCGCTGGAGACCGGTCTGGAAGATCTCAACCGCACCAGCCGCGGCAAGGAGGCCAAAAAAGCCCTGCGTGCCGCCCTGCCGGAATGGCCCAAGAAGGCACTCAAAGTCGAGGCCGCCCGGCACTACGATCCCTATTGGCAGGGCCTGCATGTCACTGCCCATGTGACGTTTGCCAAGCTGCTGCGCGACATCGATCCGCCCGCCATCCAGATCGACCTGCACCCCGACGAGGACCGCGACGCGACCCGTGCCAGTTTCGTGATGCAAGACCACCACGGCATCTTTGCCCGCCTTGCCGGCGCGCTTGCACTTGTGGGAGCAAACGTGGTGGATGCCCGCAGCTACACCACCAAAGACGGGTACATCACAGATGCCTTCTGGATCCAGGACAGCGAAGGGAATGCCTATGAGGCGTCCAAATTGCCGCGCCTGCGCCAGATGATCGAAAAGACGCTGCGCGGCGAAATTGTGGCCCGCGATGCGCTCAAATCGCGGGACAAGGTCAAAAAGCGCGAAAAGGCCTTCCGCGTGCCGACCTCCATCACGTTCGACAACGAGGGATCGGAGATCTACACAATCATCGAGGTCGACACCCGCGACCGCCCCGGCCTGCTCTACGATCTGGCACGCACGCTCGCTGGCGCGAACGTGTACATCGCCAACGCCGTCATCGCGACCTACGGCGAACAGGTCGTCGATACCTTCTATGTGAAGGACATGTTTGGCCTGAAAGTACAAAAACCAGACGGCCTGCCAGAACAGCAGGCTGTTGAGCAGCTGATACCACGGGATCAGGGAAATGGTGCGGTGCAGCGCCGTCAACTGTCCGCGCGGGCCACGCCCTCTTCGATCGCTTCGCGCAGCCGCCGCTCAAGGCTGCGCTGTTTGCTCTCTGTGTAGTATTTTAGGCCGAACATGTCCTTCACATAGAAGGTATCGACGACCTGTTCGCCGTAGGTCGCGATGACGGCGTTGGCGATGTACACGTTCGCGCCAGCGAGCGTGCGTGCC
>JAGXHD010000130.1 GCA_024636395.1 Sulfitobacter sp. | reverse complement strand
CGTCAGCGCCGTTGGCGCCTCGCTCAGCGGGATGTGGATTGTGGCGGGAACGACGCGCAATTGATCCGATGCGATCATCATCACCACATCGCAACCGCCCGCGAGGGCGGCGAGATACTCCGTATGGCCGGGGTAGGCAAAATCGGCCCCGTCCTTGAGCGCTTTTTTATGGATGGGCGCGGTGCAAACAGCCGAGGCATCGCCTGACCGGACCAGCGACACAGCGCGGGCGATGACTTCGATCACAGCGCTTGCGTTCGCCGGATCTGGTCGGCCCGGTGTGGCGCTGCTTGCAAAGGGATGCGGCAGCACGGGCAGGGCCTTCGTGCTGATCCGTGCGGCATCCACAGGCGCTTCGATGATTTCGAAGGGTGTGCCAGCCGGCAGGTGGCGTGGATCGCCGAGCCAGAACATCGGCACCCGGTCCGCCAGTGCCGCCCAAGCCCGCGCGGCGACTTCGGGCCCGATGCCTGCGGGTTCACCGCAGGTCAGAACGACGGGGGTCATTCAACCCTGATGCGGGCGTTGGATCGCAACTCTGCCAGCAGATTATCTGCGAAGCCGCTCAGGCGGCGCTGGCGCAGCGCACTCGAGATCTGCTCGCGGGTGACTTCCGCATTGGCTTCGGCAGTTTTGCCGCACATCATCAAAAATACGAGCGCCTGACCGTCAGAGCGGGTCAGTGCCGTCGATACTTCGCCCTCGTCGAGTTTGCTCAGCTCGATGGCGAAATCCTGTGGCAACTCGGAGGGCGCGACCGTTTTGCGCTCGAGTACGCCCTCGGGTTGGCCCTTGGCGAAGGCATACAGATCATCGCAGACATCGACCTGCGTTTTCAGGTTGGCGGCTTGCTGGAGGGTCGTCTCCGAGCGGCCTCCCGCCATGTAGTAGGCTGCATATTCGATTTCCGAGTAGGTTTTTGAAGGCGAGCTGGACTCTTCAATGCCGCGCAACTGAAACAGGGCTACCGCATTGGTAATAGCGAGCGGCTCGGTCACTTCGCCAGGAGCCAGCGACAGGAGCAGCGGCTGGAGCGAGGGGGGCAGATCGCTGAGCGCCTGCCATGGTAGACGCCCGCCCGCATCGCGCGAGGCGGTCGCGGAATAGCGGCGCGCGTAGGCGGAAAACTGCTCTGCCGAGGTGCTTTGGGAAATCTCTTCGGCGATGGCTGCGACGCTTTCGGCTTCTGCCGGCGGCGCTGGAATGATGATTTCGGAAACCAGGATGCGGATGTTTGAGCCGTCGCCCGCCTGCGAGGCCAGTTCACGGTCGATTTCGGCTTCCGACACACTCACGCGCGCGCCAAAGCGGGCCCTGACCAGCTCGCGCCAGGCGACGCCATTGAGGACGAAATCGCGGTATGTCTCGGCGGCGACGCCGGCCTGGGCCAGGGCTGCGGTGAATTCCTCACGCGACAGGTTCGCGCGGGCGGCGAACTCTTCGAGCGCGGCGTTCATCTCGGCGTCGGTCAGCGTCAGGCCCACGTCCTGGATCACCTGCGTGCGCAGCCGCTCGTCGATGAGGCTCTGTATGGCTGCCTGCCGGGTCGCGCCGCGCGCATTCAGCACTTGGAGGAAGCGGACACGCTGATTGACCTCGAACTCGGTCACCACGCTGCCGTTGACGGAGGCTACGGGCGCAAACATATTCTGCGCAGTGACCGGGCCGGACAGGGTGGCAATCAGACCAAGGGCCGTGAGGACAGGTTTTAGTTTGAACATGAGCGGACGTATCTTTCTGTTCCGGTATCAGCGGAGAAGCCCCGCAGACCGACGTTAAAACCGAAATCGGTCGAAGGCTCAACACTGGTTGAGGTTGCATAGCTGCGTTTTACCCTCAGATCTAGGGTCACACACTCGTTTTCGTAGCGCAGGCCAAGACCTGCCGTCGCGGCCCTGTCGGAGGAGACATCATAGCGCCAGTTCGCTGAAGCCGTCCAGAAACTGTTGACCTTGTAGCTACCATCGAGAGTGAACTCGGACACCTCGCTGGCGCGGTCCTCCTGTAAGTCCTCTTCCAGCCAGACATAAGAGCCGCCAATGCGGCCACGGCGGAAGCCATAATCACCGCGCAGCTCTCCTTTTGACAAGGTGAGATCGTTCTCGAAGAGGCTGCGGCCTGTCAGGATTATGCCCTCGCCAGAGCCGATCTGGCCCGCGATGAGGAAATCCGACGACAGTCCGTTCAGACCCGACGTGGTCGTGAAATCGGCATCCCTGTCTTCGCGGAATACCTGACCGACGCTCAACTGGGCGTCCCAGCCCGATGGATCGAACCGCGACCAGCCCAGACCGATGGCGGCCATGCCCCCACGCTCGCGCCGGTCGGCGCGCGGAAAGCGCGACAGGCTTAGCAGATTGCCCTGATCGAATTCGACCAGCGTGCTTTCCTCATTGGGGATGTCCAGACGGCTGCCACCGGTCCAGCTGAGCTGGATCACGGGTTCCAAAACGTGGTTCACACCCCGCAGCGTGGTTTTGCTCAGCGGGTATCGCAGAGAGATGGCGCCATAGGGCGTGATCTCCGAGGGGTCGGTGAGGCTGGTGTCGTCCTGGGAGATGTTAAATGTGTTGAACGCGAACCCCAGGCGCGTATCGGTGCGCAGCCCGCCGGGCATCACGAAGCTGCGCAGCCAGTCGACCTGGGCATTGAGGCGTGCCACATCGCGGCCGTCCACGATGTCGTCCGCGTCGTCACTGTCGATCGCCAGATCGGATATCCTGTTGTGGCTGTGAGCCACGAGGCTGGTCCGGATCTCGCCGCCCAGAGCCTGCGGGAAAAAGCGGCGCTCGTATTCGCCGTCGAGCACCAGCGTCGGGACGGTGTCATTGTCCTCGTCGTCGCGCAGGGATTTGAAATTGTAAAAACTGGCGCGGATGTATTCATCGCGGCGTGCCCGGCTAATGGTCAACTCGGAGCGCAGGCGGTCGGCGTCGGAGTAGCCGTAGGTCTCCAGATAGCCGTCGTCGCTTACCGTCTCGATCGAGAAGTAGAGGTTGAAATCGCGCGGCAGGGCGAAGAGGCCCCGGCCAAACAGATAACCGCGTGTCTCGTCGGCGAGCAGATCGTCGCGGGTCAGGGCTCCGTTGATTTCGATGCGTCCGCTGCGGTAGGCCTGCCGGTAGCGCAGCTCGAGCGTTTTTGTGGAGCTCGAGAGATAGGGCGTGAGCGTCACGTCACGTTTCTCGCTGAGCTTGACGAAATAGGGGATCTTCAGGCCGATGCCTAGGTTCGATGTGGTCCGCACGGAGGGCACCAGAAAGCCCGTGGACCGCTCGACCGTGGGGCCGGGCAGGCGCAGACGCGGCAGCCAGAACACCGGAACGCGGCCGATGCGGAATTGCGCCTCGTCGAAATAGAGCTGTTGCTCGAGAGAATCGTAGACCACGCGCTTGGCGCGGATCTGCCACAGGGGTGGCGTGCCGTCATCGCAGACCCGGCAGGAGGTCACGGCCGTTTTGTAAAGCTGGTTGTAGCGGCCATCGACACGGTCGATCTGTGCGGCCGCGAGTTGGAGTTGCTGGTTGAGCACGAGGCGCGCGCCTCTGAGGATACCGTTGCGCATATCGGCGTCCAGCTCGGCCGCATCGGCGAGGATCACGGTATCCTCCCCTTCGGTAATCGTGATTGGCCCCTCGATGGTGAGCCCGCCTGTGTCTTGATCATACCGGATCTCGGCCGCGCGCAGGCGCACCCCGTTTTGGAACGCCTCGACATTGCCCGCCGCGACAAGCGTGCGGTCGCGTGTTATGTAGAGCTGGTCAGCGACGAGCAGCGCGGCGTCGGTGGTCTGGGCCAGCGCCCGAAGGGGGATGAGAGCAAGTAATAGAAAGATCATCAGGCGCATGTCTCAGCCGTCCTCCCGGTGCAGGAGCAGGCCGAGCGCCAGCATGATCGCAGCGAGAGGTGGCGCCCAAGCCGCCAAAAGGACCGGGATCTGACCGTTTTCCCCAAGGATTTGTGCAAAACTGCGGATGAAATACAAACCGAACCCTAACAAGACTGCCGAGAGGACGGCGATGCCTGTCCCGCCCGATCTGGTATGGCGCATGGTGAACGCGCTCGCAACAAGAACCATCGCTATGAGGAACAGCGGCCGGGCCAGCTCGGTCTGGAGCCAGACCTTATGACGCCGCGGGGAGAAGCCAGACAGCTCGAGCTGGTCGATGAAGGCGGGCAGTGCGTAGATCGAAATCGCACCCGCTCTGCCAAAGCCGTCGCGGATGCTGTCGAGGGTGAGACTGGAGGGTAGGGTGAGCGTCTCTTCGATCCGCGCATTGCCTTCCGAATTGACCGCCATGCCCAGCGGCCATGATTTGGCGTTGCGCAATTCCCAGCCGCCCTCCCGCAGCGCGGCACTTTGCGCCTCGATCCTGCGGATCGGGCCACCCTCCTGCGCGTATTCGATAAAGGTCACGTCGTAGAGCACCGAGCCGTCGTTGTTGGAGCGCCACGCGCGGATCACGGTCTGGCCCTCCGCGCTGCCCTGACGCAGCCATAGCCCTTCGTCCGAAATCGACAGAACCGAGGCGTTACCACTGCGAAAGCCGTCGGAGATCTGTTCGTAGCGCTTTGAGGTGGCCGCCACGATGGGATTGAACATGCCCACCACCAGCACGCCGATCAGGAAAGCCACGACCAGCGGAGAGGCCAGCGTTTGCAGCGCGGAGCGGCCCGAGGCGCGGGTGATCACCATCTCGGACGAGCGGGCCATGGTCAGGAAAAGTACGACGGTCGCGAGGACCATATTGAGCGGCAGAATCACATTGATTTTTTGCGGCGCGTCGAGCAACGTCAGGACAAGCAGATCGCGGAAGGTGACTGTTTCGACATAGGTCTGACGGGTCTCTTCGAGCAGACCGGTGAGGGCGATGAGGATAAACAAGATTATTGTGATGAGCGCGAAACTCATCATGAAGCGGCGCGCGAAATAGAAATGCAGGATCATGCGGTGGCACCGCGCCGTCGAAGCCGCGCGCGCCATCCGGGATTGGCGGCATGCAGCAACATCAGGGCTGCGAGGCCAGCGCCACCGAGCGTGGGCAGATAGAGCAGCGGCCAGAGCGAAGCACTTGCCAGCACCTGCGAAGATAGCGTGCCCCGCAATCCGTCGAGAAAGATGAGTAGCCCGAACGCGATAACGATTTCCCGCCAGACCCCAAAACGCGAGAAGCCGCCGATCAGCAGCGTGGTAAAGCCGATGAGTGCCGCGATGATGCAAAAGAGCGGCTGTGCGAAGCGCGCGTGCAGCTCCTCCGTGATGGCGCCCATGGTGCGCCCTGATTGAGCTTCCAGCGTGCTCCAGCCGCGCAGCAGGGCGGGCGTGCTGAGATTGTCTATGCGCACTTCCTCAAGGGGGTCGGCGCGCACCAATGTCGAGATGTCGAACGAGAAATCGGCGAATTTTGCGGTAGCGAGGTGCAGATCCTGCTGCTCGAGCCGCTGTGCCAGACCATCGACCATGATCAGCGTCGTCGCTTCGCCGTTGCGCAGTAGATAGGCTTCCGCGGCGGTGTAGATGATGCCCTGATCCGGATTGCGCCGGTCCGATAGGAACACGTCGCGCAGCACGCCGTCCGCGTCGATCAGGCGGGTGTAAAATGTGACCTGGCTGGTCGGATGCAGGAACGTGCCTTCAGTCAGCAGGCGGGCGGTGACGTTGCGGGCGATCTCGCGCTCGCGCTCCTTGAGTTGGGCCTGCGCCATGGGCACCAGAAAATTGCTCAGCGCGGCCATCCCGAGCGCTACGCAGAGCCCAAACACAACCACGGGACGGGCGAGCGCCCAGGGGCTGGTCCCGGTCGCCTGAAGCACGGTGAGCTCGCTGTCCGAGGTCATGCGGTTGGTCACGTAGACTGCTGCTGCGAATGTCGCGATCGGCAGCACGGTCACGATGAGGCGGGGCAGGCCCAGAGCGGAGAATTCGAGGAACACGAAGGCGGTCTGGCCATCGGCGATCAGCCTGTCGAACAGCACTACAGCGCGGTTGATCCAGAAGATCGCCACCAGTACCAGCGCAAAGAACCCGAACAGGACCAGAAGCTGCGAAAGCATATAGCGATCGAATCTAGCCAAGCTCATACCTCCTGCGCGTCTGCTCTTGCGGCGTTTGCGTAAGTCTATCCCAATCACGCAGCGCTTGAAACTCATATCTGGCCTTGGCGCCAAGTGCGCGCTAGGTCTCTGGATGACACATAGCAAAAAAAGGCAGTTCCCCATGAGCACTCTCACCCCGATTTCATTTGCGCTGACCGATCTGGACACCATTGCCACGCATGAGGGCCGCATCGCGGTTTTCGTAGACGCAGCGGGCAAGCTTGATCCTGCGGCCCGGCGGGTGAACCGGCTTGCAAAGGGCGCGGTGGCGCGGCTGGTCGAGGCGGGGCGTTGGGCCAAGATGAAGGATGCCGATCTGGTGAGCATCGCCTATCCGGCGGGCATGAAGGCCGAGGCGGTGGATGTGGTCCGGCTCGAGCGCGGTACCAAGGGCATAGACGCGCGCAAGGCGGGTGCTGCGCTGGCGAAAGCGCGTGGCGGATCGGCGGATCTGTTGCTGTTCTGCGCGCCTTTGCGCAAGGCAGAGGAGGTGATTTTTGGTCTGATGATGCGCGATTACGCCTTCGAGGTACACAAATCGGCGGTAAGCACGCGCAAGGGTGCGGTGACTGTGATGACGGCAAAATTTGAGGCGCTCGAATCCGCCTGTGCACCGCTGCTCGCGGTGGCCGAGGGTGCGCATATGTGCCGCGATCTGACCAACGAGCCTGCTAACGTGCTGACCACGACAAACTACACTGAACGGCTCAAGGAGATGGAGAGCCTTGGGCTCAAAGTTGAGGTTTTGGATGAAAAGGCGCTCGCAAAGCTTGGAATGCGAACGCTTTTATCTGTTGGACAGGGATCGGAAAGCCCGTCCTATGTAGTGG
>JAGXHD010000129.1 GCA_024636395.1 Sulfitobacter sp. | reverse complement strand
CGATGCTGGAGGCGCTCGACAAAAACCTCAAAAAGCAAAATCCAAGCCCGCTGGCGGAGAAGGTCGGCAATTATGATGTGATGGAGCGGGCGCTGTCGCGGCTGGACCGCTTCGATTTGACCCGCACGCCGAATTTCGAGCCACGGCGCGGGCCGAATGTGCCGGGCTACGTGGTCGGGATCAAGGCGCCCTTGTTGTTCATGCCCATAGCCGGCGCGCCGCAGCAGGAGGTGCGCCGGTGGCTGGCTGCCCTCGACGGCGAAAAGCAGAACGCGCTGGGCATGAAGATGACCCAGAAGGATCTGCGGCAGTGGAAGCGCCAGAACAAGGGCCACCGCAGTTTTGCGGTGTTACGCCATCCGATCCTGCGCGCGCATGAGGTATTTTGCCACCGGATTTTGAACTGCGGCAAAGGTAGCTATCTGCAATTGCGACGGACACTGGTCCGGCGCTACAAGCTTCCGCTGCCCGAAGAGGGGCAGGAAGATGGCATCAATCTGGACGTGCATCGTACAGCGTTCATGGCGTTTTTGACTTTTCTCAAGGGAAACCTGGCGGGGCAGACTGCGATCCGTGTTGATGCGGCATGGGCGACACAGGCAGAAGTGGTGCAGGGATTTGGGGAGTTCACCTATCCCGATATGATTCTACGCGAGGAGACGCTTGCGCAGGATTTGCCGCTGCTCGCCGCAGGCGTCGGATACAATTCGGCAGCGACGCTGGAGCCTGCGGGCTTTCACGGGCCTCACGTGCTTGAGGATATCTTCGACGATGAGATCGAAGCATTGGGCGCGGATGTGTATCAGCGTGACTACATGATGTTTGGATTTGACCGCTGGCGGTAGCCCGGGCTTACGCTGCTTTGATGCCTTCGAACTCTGTCAGGATCGTGTAGAGTGTGCTTGCGCTGGGGTTCGAGCGCAGCTTGGCGCAGATCGCGGTGTCGCGCAGCGTGCGCGAGACGAGCGCCAGCGCCTTAAGGTGCTCCACACCTGCATCCTCGGGGGCGAATAGCGCAAAGGTGATATCGACCGGCTGACGGTCGACCGATCCGAAATCGACCGGCTTTTCAAGCAGCACGAAAAGTCCCGTCACCTTAGTCACGCCATCGAGGCGGGCGTGGGGCAAGGCCACACCGCGGCCCACACCCGTGGGCCCCAGTGCTTCGCGGGCAAGCAGGGATTCGAGCACTTCTGCGGCATCAAGGCCGTAGGCACTTGCGGCCAGCTCACCGAGCTCTGACAAGAGCCGTTTTTTACTGGTGGTCGACGAGAGCACTTTCACCGCCTGGGGCGTAAGAAGCTTTTCGAAGTTCATGTCTCTGTCTGCCCTTCACTAAGCGTGCGTCTTGGCGCGCGCATAACTGCTTCTCTATGCAGGGTCAATCCAGCCGATGTTTCCGTCATCGCGGCGATACACGACATTGACCCCGACCTTACCCTCTTTTTTGAACACTAGTACCGGAGCGCCCGAAAGCTCCATCTGCATGACCGCTTCACCGACAGACAAAGTTGCAATCTGCGTCTGCATCTCGGCGATGATCATCGGCTGGAGTGTGTCCGGCTCGTCCGCGCCTGTGTCCTGTTCTGATGCGAGGATATACGTCGAAGCGCCCAAAAGTTCAACAGGGGTCGCACGCTCGCGGTGGTGATCTTTCAACCTGCGCTTGTACCGCCGCAGTTGCTTTTCCATTTTTTCGCTGCACGCGTCAAACGCTGCGTAGATTTCCGTCGCGTGGGCTTTTGCGGAGGCCGTGAGTCCGGTGGAGAGATGCACAGTCGCTTCACAGATATATTCATGTGCGGCTTTCGAAAAAATCACCAGCGCGTCAGTCGGTCGTTCAGCGTATTTCTGCACCGCAACGTCGAGTTCGGTTTTTACGTGGGTTTGCAGGGCGTCGCCGATGTCGATTTGTTTTCCGCTGATTTGGTACCGCATGGTGTCTCCTTCAGGTGTGTTATCCGGACCCGCAGGCTTGCCCGATCAAGGGCGACGGCCGGAGCAGTCGGATGCTTTGGAATGGCTGCTGGCACCAGATTGGAATCGGCCATCCCACCCGAAGGTGGCGCGGCCGGTTCATACGTGCACAGCAATGTCGCCATACCTGATTAGACGTGCAGAGCCTGTTGAAAGTCAATCATTTATGACGGATGCAGGCCGTAGCGGCGCGGTAACTTGCTCAAGATATCTTAAAATTATCACCAAGATACACGCGGCGTACATCTCCGTCGTTGACGACTTCATCGGGCGTGCCGGACATCAGGACGCGCCCTTCGTGCAGGATATAGGCGCGATCTACGATCTCGAGGGTTTCGCGCACGTTATGATCGGTGATCAGGACGCCGATGCCGCGTTTCTTGAGGTCGGAGACCAGATGACGGATATCGCCAACGGAGATCGGATCGACGCCCGCAAACGGCTCGTCGAGGAGGAGATATTTGGGGTTGGCAGCAAGGCAGCGGGCGATTTCGACCCGTCTGCGCTCCCCGCCAGACAGGGCCATTGCAGGGGCCCGGCGCAGATGCTCGATGGAGAATTCGCTGAGTAATTCGTCGAGACGCAGCAATTTGGTGCGGCGGTCCTTTTCGACGATGTCGAGAACGGCCATGATGTTTTCCTGCACAGACAGGCCGCGGAAAATGCTCATTTCCTGCGGCAGATATCCAATCCCAAGCTGTGCGCGGCGGTACATCGGCAGGGTGGTGACGTCCTTACCATCGATCGTGACCGTGCCACCTTCAGGTGTTACGAGGCCCGCGATGGCGTAGAATGTGGTTGTCTTGCCGGAGCCGTTGGGGCCGAGAAGGGCCACGACTTCACCGCGCATCAACTCCATCGAGAAATCGCGGATTACGATCTTCTTGCGGTAGGATTTGCGCAAATGGGCGATGCGCAGGCCCGGACTTCCTTCTGAGACGGTAAGATCTGGCACTAGTTGTCGGTACCCGTTTGAAGGCGTGTCCGGACGTTTCCAGACATTTGCGCCGTGCCGTCGCGCAGTCGGATCGTCATGGTATCGGCGGTGAGTGCGCTGGCGCCTTGCGCAAGCAGTACGCTGCCACTCATCACGATGGTGCCTTCGTCTATGCTGTAATCGGCGCGCTCCGCCTCGGCGGCATCATTGCCCGAAACCAGCGTTACGCCACCTGTCGCCTCCATCTTGGCGATGCCCTCGGCGGAGGCGCGGTAGACCACCATCACGCGGCTCGCTGACAGGCGCATATCGCCCTGACCGATCACCACATTTCCGGTAAAGATCGCAGTGCCTGTCTGCTGGTCCACCGACAGATCGTCCGAGGTCACTTCGACAGGCAAGCTGGTATCCTGGGCGATGGTGCCAAAGGCGACGCTGGCCCCCTGCGCCATTGCGCCAGTCGAAAGGAGCGCTGCAAAAAGCGCTGTCAGCAGCAAACGAAGGCCCATCATCACGTATCTTTCTTACTTTGTTACGGCTTATATATCAGCTTCACACCACTACTGAAAACCATTTGCGTACCAGCGGCATCTTTTGGTGAAAAGACCCGCATCTGCCCGGCCGTGAGGGTGCCCAACGGGCCTGTTGCCTCTATTTTTTGCGGGGCGGTGACATCTAGCGATGAGATGAGCGCGTTCAGCTGCGCGGTGTTGATGAGGTAGCCTGTGGAGGTGTTCATCGAGACATCACCGGTCATCAGCGCCGTATCCCCCGCAATATCGATTTCGACGACATCGGCTTGGATCTGGAATGTAGCGCCCTGCGCGGTTTGCATTTTGGCGAGGACGCCCTCGGCCCGGTTTGTGCCCACGCGATCGCGCTCGGTGATGAGCTTTTCGGCTGCGAACGACATCTGGTCGCCGTCCGCCGTGGTGCCGGAAAAGAACGGTCCGGTGATCTGCTGGTCACGCAGGCGGTCTTGGATCTCCTTGTGCGCAAAGGGGATCACGGTTTCGGTGTCCATCGCGCGCGACAGCAGGAACAGGGTTGACAGCAGCGCCAGTGCGGCCAGCGGGAACGCCACTTTAAGCAGCGCCACGGTGCGCGAATAGCGGTCCGGCCGCATCATGGCGCCATATTCCTCATGCGTGGGCAAAGATGTCCGTTTCCGGCCAACCTGCCAGATCTAGCTGCGCGCGCACGGGCAGGAAGTCGAAGCATGATTGCGCCAGCTCCATCCGCCCTTCGCGCACCAGCATCCCGTTGAGCACCTCGCGCAGCTGGTGGAGATAGAGGACATCGGAGGCCGCATAATCGATCTGCGCTTTTGTGAGTTCGGGCGCGCCCCAGTCGCTCGACTGCTGCTGTTTGGAGATGTCGACGTTCAACAGTTCCTGTAGCAGTTTCGCGAGACCATGGCGGTCTGTGAAGGTCCGGATCAGGCGGCTCGCGATCTTGGTGCAATAGACTGGCGCCGTGACCGCGCCGAAAGCGTTGAGCATAGCGGCGATGTCGAAACGGCCGAAATGGAACAGCTTCAGCACATCGGGATCTTCAAGCAGGCGGCACAGATTGGGTGCTTCCGTTTGGCCGCGGGCGATCTGGACCAGATGTGCATGCCCGTCACCGCCCGACAGCTGCACCACGCACAGCCGGTCGCGGTGCGGGTGCAGGCCCATCGTTTCGCAATCGATGGCAACCATCGGTCCGAGGTCGAGGCCATCCGGCAGGTCATTTTGGTATACGGTGTTTGTCATGTCTTACTCTATATAGGGGGTAAAAAAGCTGGGAGAAGCGCGCGGAGGTCAGATCGTCACGATATCTTCGATTACAGGGCGGGGAAAGCGCGCCAGAAGCGCATCCACCAGAACATGGCAGCGGTGGCCCGGCCAGCCGTCCGGCAGCAGCGCGCGCGGCAGCGCGGGATGGCGCAACAAGATGCGCCGCCAGTTGTGCACCAGCAGACAGCGTAGAACGGCTGTTTGCAACGGGTTCAGCTGGCCTGCCTCCAATCTGTCGTGGGCGTTTTGCAAAGGCGGGAGCAGCGCGTTGTATTCCGCTTCGAGCATCAGGGGGGCAATCTGGCTGTGAAGCCAATCGGGCACCGTGGCACCCTTCAGGGCAAGGCACTCCGCGGGGGCCAGCGCCGTGGCACCCCCCAGATAGACGCGGGGCAGCAGCGGCACGAATCCGCTCCGTATCATCGCAGCGGAGCCCTCCGTGTCTTCGCTCAGCACAAGCTGCCAGCTGTCGAGTTGCGCAACGGGGCTGGCATATATACGTTTTGAGGCGCGGCGCGTCTCGGTGCGGCTTGTCGGAGTCAGGGCATGACGGCCCGTGCGCCCGTGCTTTTCGGAGGTGATCCAGCCGTCGTTGCGCAGCCGGTAAAGGGCCACGCGCACCGCCTCGGGCCGGACGTCCATCTCGGCCATGATGCTAGAGAGTACCGGCCCGTCGATCGCGCTGCCCTCCGCCTGTGCGAGATCGCCGAACAGCGTTGCCATCAGGGACCAGACCCGCTGTCTGCCCATCGCGAGCAGTGCTGTCTTGGTCTGGTCGTAGGCGTCAGCGGGCATCGGATGATCCATTGGTCGGGGCTGGCGCCAATATAGAGGCATTGCAGATGAGTGCCAGCGCGCAAGGGTGGGCCAGGTTGCTGCGGGATGGGAATGGCTCTTGGAACGTCTGGCGCGGGAAGATTGGGGGTGTTCAAACGGAGTAGACGTGGCGTCAATTCGAGAAAAATGAGTTTATGGCCAAGTTTCGCCACAATACTCCGCGATGGTCGGCATTGTCTTTAAACAGTAAAGGAGTACTCCATGTCGCGTATTTGGGTTTCGGGGATTTTAGTCGTTGTCGCGATTGCTGGCTTAAAAACCTTCGTCGTTGTCAATTTCGCACTGCCGGAAGCATCATCAAACCCTGCGCTGATTTCCGGATTGTTCGCCTTGTTCTTCGCTCTCACGGCCGCGGTTGCCTACGTCAGCTTCACGCAGCTGCGCGCGCATCTGGAGAATTTGCGCAAAGAGAAGCTTGCGCCCGGCGCCTCCGAGCCAGTGGCGAAGGAAACTGTGATTCTGCGCAACGCACCGCACTGGGGCTTGTCGCAGGCGGAGGCTGATGTCGCTATTTTTGTGGCTAAAGGATTTTCGAACGGTGAGATTGCGGACATGCGGGGCTGTGCCCTTGCAACCGTTAAAACGCAATTGGGCCGGATCTACAGCAAGTCTGGTTTGGCCTCGCGCTACCAGCTGATCGCTTTCGTCACCGACGAAGTTTGCTCGATGGTGCAGGAACCCGAGGACGCTTCTGCGCAGATCTCCACACGCACGGTGCTGCCGCTTTCGGGCCGCAAGAAACCAGCGGATATTCCTGCTCAAAGCCAAGTCGCCTGAAGAGGCTTCCTGTGCCGGATTGGCCACGCTAGAACAGATTCGCCTGGCCAATCCACACCAACACCCCTCCATCACCAATCGCTCGCGCATCTAGCGTACCAGACGCACGGTTTCGCAGTGATGACCGGTCAGCGTCAGCTCTCCCGCGCCTAACTCCAGCCCCGCACCTGCCAGTGTTGCGTCCAGCACGCCGTCAAGCGGGGCCGCCAACCCAGAGAGTAATCTGCCCGGCAGCAGCTGGAGAAGTGTGGCCATGAGCGGCGCTGCCGCACCGGCGACCAAGCCTTCCTGACCGGGCTTGACGCGCAGCTCTGTGTTGGCAGGAGAGAGCAGATCCATGATCGCTGGGGACACCAGTTCACCGGAGCCGAAAGAGCGTACGGTATCTTCGTTTGTGATATCCGCCTGTGTGAATGTGATCGTCTCTGTCTGCGACCGTCCAATGGCCACATGCGAGCGGGCCTGAATCGTGAGGCCGGATATGTTAATGCTGGGGAGCAGCAACGGCTTGATTGAAATGTTGATGTCCAGCAAATCGGCAAACTCTAGACTGGCAGGATCAATAAGCCCGGCCGTCGCGGGAAGCCGACCGAGATAGAGTGCTGCGACAGATGTCCCATTGGCGGGGTTGAGGGGAGTTGGTGCCGCGCGGAAACGTGCAGCGGTCGCCAGAGGGGAAGGCAGGCTGCATCCGATCTCTTCAAGTGTGGCGGTCGAACCCGCGAGTTCGGCATAGAGCGGCAGCGTGACGGACGCGATCTCCAGTCCTGTCGCAAAGCTGCCCAGCAGCGAGGGCTCAATCTGTGCCAGGCTCTCGAGACGCACCGCTGCACGGTGCAGCTGAACCCCTTCCTCGCCCAATGCGATGAGACCTGATTGCGCAGCAGGTTCGCCCGCTGTCAGGTTGGTTGT
>JAGXHD010000128.1 GCA_024636395.1 Sulfitobacter sp. | reverse complement strand
GTCCACATCAAGAACGCGGCAACATCTTCCGCCATCGCCTCTACACTGTTGGAGTGGCCATCAGCGTACTCGACAGCTTCTTCATAGAGCGGCGGGGCCATAGCGATCCAGCCCCCAGCCATATACTTGTTTTCGTACAGCGTCACACCAGCCTGAGTTTTCTCTTCCCCGGTGTAGCCGTGCAGCAGCGCTGCAATGTACTCGGCACCGCCGAAGCCTTTGAGAAGCTGGTTGATCCCCAGACCATAAGGTCCGTGGAACGCCGCCCGTTTTTTCGCCATCAGAGAAAGGTCGGGTGCATTCGCCAGCCCAGATTCGGGGAAGTGGTCCACTGGTGTCGCTTCACGGTAATCGTCAAGTTCTGCATCGAATACTTCCCACTGCTTGGAATATTCAATGACCTGCTCCTCGGGGAGCATCGGACCACCTTCATCTCCCAGCGTGCGCAGAGCGACGTATTTCAGACCGTGACAGGCAGAACAAACCTCGGTGTAGACTTGCAGACCGCGCTGTAGCTGGTTCACATCGTACGAGCCGAACGGTCCGTCGAATGAAAAGTCGATGTTTTCAATTTCATTTTCGCTCGCACCTGCCGCAAAAGCGGCAGGTGCAGTGAAGGCGATCACGGCGGATAGGAGTGTTGCTTTGATCATATTCATCTCTGGTTCACTCCGCGGGGTTTACGATTGTGGTCGTGCCGCCGACTTTCGGCGCATAATGCGCGTTAAAGTCCTCTTCAATCGTCTCTGGCGGCGTCATTGGCTTCTCGATCACGCCAAGCAGCGGCAAAATAACGAGGAAGTAAGCAAACCAGTACGTTGTCGCGATCAAAGAGATGGTCGCATATGGCTCTTCCGCAGGCATAGCACCAACCCACATCAGAACGAAGAAATCGACTACAAGAATGGCAAACCACCACTTGAACATCGGGCGATAACGGCCGGAGCGGACGCGGCTTGTGTCCAACCATGGCACTGCAGCCATGACGGCAATCGAACCAAACATCGCAAGAACGCCGAAGAATTTTGCGTCGATAATGCCACCAGTGACGAATGTGGCGATTTGCACGACCCAGACTTCCGCAGTGAAAGCACGCAAGATCGCGTAGAACGGCAGGAAGTACCATTCAGGAACGATATGCGCCGGCGTCGCCAGGGCGTTCGCTTCGATGTAGTTATCGGGGTGGCCCAGATAGTTAGGCATGAAGCCCACGACCGCGAAGAACACCACAAGAATCACGGCTAGCGCGAAAAGGTCCTTGATCACAAAGTATGGCCAGAATGGCAGCGTGTCTTTCTCCGCCTCATCCTTGGACGTCGTGCGCACAGGCACGCCGGTCGGGTTGTTGTTACCCGTGGTGTGGAAGGCCCAAATATGCAGAATCACAAGCCCCGCTGTCACAAACGGCAGCAGATAGTGCAGCGAGAAGAAGCGGTTCAGCGTCGCGTTATCTACGGCGGGCCCACCCAGCAGAAATGTCTGCAGCGCGTCACCGATGAACGGCACGGCACCGAAGAGGCCGGTGATCACTGTCGCGCCCCAGAAGGACATCTGACCCCATGGGAGTACGTAGCCCATGAACGCGGTGGCCATCATCAACAGGTAGATGATCATCCCGATGATCCAAGTGATCTCGCGCGGCGCCTTGTAGGAGCCGTAGTACAGACCCCGGAAGATGTGCGCGTAGACCGCCACGAAGAACAGCGATGCGCCGTTCATGTGCATGTACCGCAGCATATAGCCGCCGTTCACGTTACGCATGATATGCTCAATGCTCGCGAACGCGCCATCAACGCTGGGGTTGTAGTGCATCGCCAAAACGATGCCCGTGACGATTTGCAGCGCCAGACAGAATGTCAGCACGATGCCCCAAATCCACATCCAGTTCAGGTTTTTTGGCGTGGGGATCATCAGTGTATCATACATGAGCCCAACAATCGGCAGGCGGGAGTGAATCCACTTCTCGCCGTTCGACTTTGGCTCATAATGGTCGTGAGGAATTCCAGACATATGTTCTTTCCTTTAACCGAGTTGCAATGTGGCTTCGTCAAGAAATTCTGCCGGTGGAATTGGCAGGTTTCTTGGCGCGGGGCCTCTGCGGATACGGCCCGCTGTATCATAGTGGGATCCGTGGCATGGGCAGAACCAGCCGCCGAAGTCGCCGGCATCACCGAGCGGGACACAGCCAAGGTGCGTGCATACACCCATCATGACCAGCCACTCACCACTCTCATCCAACGTACGGTTCGCGTCGATCGCAGTTGCATCACCAGAGATGTTTGCGTTTTCCGCAACTTGATCGGGAAGCTCCGACAGCTCGACGGCACGGCCCGCTTCAATCTCTTCAGGGGTGCGGCGGCGAATAAACACGGGCTTCCCAAGCCATTTCACGGTCAGCTGCGATCCGGGCTCGATGCCGCTCACATCCACGCGGATGGAGGACAGCGCCAGCACGTCGGCGGACGGGTTCATCTGGTTGACCAGCGGACAAACGGCGGCACCGACAGCCACGGCACCCGTGCCCGCGGTCGCATAATAGAGGAAATCCCTCCGGTTGCCTGCAGTATCATCAGTTTGTGACACGTCGGTTTCTCCGTATTTGGGCTCAATGAAAGCCAACAGGTATTATGACGCTCTCAAATTGAGCACGTCGGACATTGGTCGAGTATCTAGCTTGCAGTATCATAATCGTCCAGATGGTTTAGCTGCGCAAACCGTCGCAGTTGCGTAATTTCACTGGCGATTTGATCTATTTCCCCCGGATCACGCGGCCGGTGGCACCGTCGATTGCATCGAGGGACGCGATTCGAATTCCTTGTACCAGGCGGCAAGGCCGTCATTGCCTTTGCGCCAGCCGCGTGCGTCATGCCGGAAATCGAGATAGCCCAGCGCACAGCCTACGGCGATCTGGCCCATATCGAGCGGTCCATTCAGATGGCTCATCCAGCGTGTATTAAGCGCGGCAACACCCCGTGAGACCTTATCCCACTGCCCATCAACCCATTCGGGCATCCGCTTTTCTTCAGGGCGCAGACGGCCCTCGTAGATCATCAGGAGCGCTGCATCCAGAATCCCGTCCGCCGTCGCCTCGAGCGTTAGGGTATCCCAACGGCGGCTGCCGGTCGGGTAAAGCTTGTCGCCGCCGCGTGCGTCCAGATAAGCCGTGATCACCCGGCTATCATAGAGTGTCGGACCATCGGGCCGCTCCAGCGCCGGCACCTTCGCCAGCGGGTTCTTTGACAAAAGCCCGCTGTCTGCAGCCAGAGGCGTGGTCGACACGTTGAGCAACTCCACATCGCCGCTCTGCCCGGTCTCTTCGAGCAGAATCATAACTTTGCGCACGTAAGGCGAGGTCGGGGCGTAATAGAGCTTCATCGCATTGGTCCTTTGCGGGGGAGTATTTCGGGCCACTCTTTACCCGATCGCGCGGCTTGGCAACCTTGAGTTAAGTATGATCGAGATTACCCATCATCGCAGCGATCGTTTCTATACCGCTTCCGATCCCGTGCACCGACATCTCTTTCGCCGCCGAAAGGCGCGCCGCCTCCGGCTTGTTCTGGCCCAGTTTCCAGGTCCCATCCACCTCCGCGACCGTAAACCGGAATGGCACGATCTGCCGCATCATCTTCTCCAGCACGTCGGGTGTCATCTTGCCGGTGGTCCAGGGTGCCTTGGGTGACAACTGCGCCTCATACGCCGCCGATTGGCGGTCCAGCATCTCGTGCATCGCCTCCTGCGGCAGCCGCTCCAGCGTGCCGGTCAGATGAACGGCGATGTAGTTCCACGTGGGCACCTGATCGCTCACCCCGTACCAATCGGGCGAGACATAGCTGTCGGGTCCCGACACTGCGATCTTGGCACGGTGCGGCCCCTCACCCATCCGCGCGATCGGATTGGAGCGCACCAGATGCAGATCCGCCGTTTCCGCGTCATCGCTCAGCAAAAACGGAATATGGCTCAGATGCGGGCCATCTTCGGCCTGCACAACAAGGAGGCCAAAGCCCCGCACGCGGGCAAACCCGATGTTGCGTGCACTGTCGGCATCGTGAAAAACCGGATTGGGATGCATCGCGCCCTCCTGAAGATGTGACCCGATAACCTATTGCAGAGGCGGGCGCCCCTTGGCAATCTGCATCAATTCTCAGGGCGGGGTGAAATTCCCCACCGGCGGTATGGGGGAGAGCCTCCGAGCCCGCGAGCGCTTGCGCATCTTCACAGATACGCTTGGTCAAGCAGATCCGGTGCGATGCCGGAGCCGACGGTCATAGTCCGGATGGAAGAGAATGCAGGGTTTCGGGCGCGCCAACGGGTGCGGCCGCTGGCCTGTGATCGCCTTGGGTGGACGTGTCAAAACCTAAAGGAGATTACCAATGTCAGACACCCCCGCCCGCTTCGCCTTTGTCAAAGCACAGTGGCATGCCAATATCGTGGATCGCGCCTATGAGGGCTTTTGCGAGCTGGTCGGCGCCGCAAAAACGGATGTTTTCGACGTACCCGGCGCGTTCGAGATGCCGCTAAAGGCGCAGCAGCTTGCGCAAACCGGAAAATACGATGCCGTGATCTGCGCAGCCTTCGTCGTGGATGGCGGAATCTACCGACATGATTTCGTCGCCGCTGCAGTGGTCGACGGCCTGATGCGTGTGGGCCTCGATACCGGGGTTCCCGTGCTTTCCGTCTCGCTCACGCCCCACCATTTTCAGGAGACGGAGCATCACACCGCCATCTACCGCGCACATTTCATAGAGAAGGGCCGCGAGGCTGCCCGCGCCGCGATGGCGATCGTCACAACGCAAGCCGCCTGACCCGATTTATCGGAAGGACCAATGTCTCAACCAAGGTAAGCCCGCAACTCCGGCGGTGGATCATCCATCAGATCCGCCACCGGACGCGGTGCATGCGCTTTTCCGCCTTCCACGAATATCACTTCGTCCGCAATCCGGCGCACATCCTCGGGCGCGTGGGTTACCATAACCAACGCGGCCCCAGTCTGCGCCACAGTATCCTGCATCAGATCGAGCATTTCGTTGCGCAGCGCAGGCCCCAGCGCGGCAAACGGCTCGTCGAGCAACACAAACGGCCGCGCCTGCACCAACACACGCGCCAGCGCCACGCGGCTTTGCTGTCCGCCCGACAGCTGCCCCGGCTTCACATCCGCATACCGCCCAAGCTCTACGCGCTCCAACGCGCGCTCGACCCGCACGCGCTCTGCCGCATCCAGCCGCAAATCGGGCCGCAGCCCCAGCCCCACATTCTGCATCACAGTGAGATGCGGAAAGAGATTATTGTCCTGAAACAGCATCGTCATGGGCCGCGCGCCGGGGGCCGCAT
>JAGXHD010000127.1 GCA_024636395.1 Sulfitobacter sp. | reverse complement strand
GGATACCGTCGATTGGTATTTCAGCACCAAGACACTTTAATACCGAGATAAGGCAGCGCGCCCGGCCCTGTCGGGTGCGCCCCATGAAAGGACATGCCATGACACATTCACCCCAAGTTGCCGCCTTCTGGGATGCACCGACCGGAAGCTGGCAATATGTTTTCCACGATCCCGCCACGATGAAAGGGGCCATCATCGATCCGGTCTGGAACTTCGATCCGCTGTCCGGCGCAACCGCGACGCGCGATGCGCAAAAACTGTTGGATTACGTCCGCGAGACTGGCATCGACGTGGAATGGGTGCTGGACACCCATCCGCATGCCGACCATTTTTCCGCCGGTGTCTGGCTGAAACAGCAACTGGGTGCGAAGACTGGCATCGGCGAACACGTCGTCAAGGTGCAGGCGCTCTGGAAAGATATCTACAACTTTGGCGATGATTTCGCGACCGATGGCAGCCAGTACGACCATCTGTTCACCGAAGGTGACAGCTTCAGGATCGGCAATCTGGAGGTAAAGGTCATGTTCTCGCCCGGCCACACGATGGCTTCGGTGACTTACGTTGTGTGCGATGCAGCTTTTGTGCATGACTCGCTGATGATGCCCGACAGTGGCACCAGCCGCGCGGATTTTCCGGGTGGGTCGTCGGCGGAGCTTTATGACAGTATCATGCGGATCATGGCGCTGCCCGACACAACGCGGCTTTATGTCGGTCATGACTACGCGCCGGAGCGCGATGCGGCCTGCATGGCGACCGTTGCCGAGCATCGCGCAAAGAACATCCATCTGTCCGACGCCCCCGACAAGGCGGCCTTTCAGGCCCGCCGCGATGCCCGTGACGCAACGCTGCCATTGCCCAAACTGATGCTGGCAGCCTTGCAGGTCAACATCCGCGGCGGTCGCGCGCCAGAGCCCGAAAGCAACGGGCGCAGCTACTTGAAAATACCGCTGAATTATTTCGAGGAACGATAATGGCTACGAACACTTGAATGTTCTGTGACCGCGCGATTGTGGCCGCGACCCTCGAAATACTTAATATCGGCGAAGCCACGTTGCCGGCCACTTTCTGCGCAACAGGGCCAGAGAAGTTTAACATCAGCAGAGATAATGGTATGCCATGCTCTGAATATGAATTTTGCACCGAAACAGGAGGCCATACCATGTCCGAAACCGAAAAACTTACGCTCCCAGTTGTTGAACTGGCCCGTCAGAACGACGAGTTTCGCAATGTCCTCTGGACCGGGGATAAGACGCAACTGGTTCTGATGGCCATTCCGGAAGGTGGCGAGATCGGCGGCGAGGTCCATGAGGGACACGACCAGCTGCTGTATTTCGTGGCGGGCTCCGGTGTTGCCAAGATCGGCGAGACCGAGACCGAAGTCGCCGACGGTGATGTCGCGATTGTGCCGTCAGGCGTTTTCCACAACTTCCGAAATACCGGATCAGGGATGCTCAAACTGTTCACGACCTACAGCCCGCCTGAACACGCACCCGGCACCGAGCATGCCACCAAGTCCGAAGCCGACGCGGACGAGTGATCGCATGAGAGTCGATACTGTCATCGTCGCCGCAGGCAGTGCAGGGCTTTCGGCCCTGCGCGAGGTGCGTCGCTACACGAATGATTTCCTGCTGGTCAATGACGGGCATTGGGGAACAACCTGCGCGGCCGTTGGCTGTATGCCGTCCAAGGCGCTGATCGAGGCGGCCAATGCCTTTCACAGGCGGCACACGTTCGACACGTTCGGCATCCATGGCGCTGACAGTCTGCGCGCAGACATTCCGGCGGTGCTGGCACGCGTGCGCGAGATGCGCGACGGCTTTGTGAAGGGGCCCAAGGCCGTGCCGGAAGAGTTGGGCAAACGGGCCATAGCGGGACGTGCGCGCCTTCTGGGACCGGGGCGGCTTGAAGTGAACGGCGACAAGATCGAAGCACGTGCGATCATCCTCGCGCCCGGCAGCCGCCCTGTGGTGCCGGAGCCGTGGCGCGGTTTTGGCGACCGGATCCTGACGACGGACACTCTGTTCGAGCAGGCCGACCTTCCACGCCGCATCGCCGTGATCGGCATGGGCGCGATTGGAGTCGAAATTGCCCAAGCCCTTGCGCGCCTCGGGCTTGACGTGGCCGGTTTCGATACGGGCGATACACTCGCAGGGATTGACGATCGGGAGGTTTTCGCAGCCTTCCGCCCTCTGCTTCAGAGCGAGTTTGCGTTGCATCTCGGTGCGCCAGCCGAAGTTGAAGGCAATGGTGACACCATCCGCGTGACTGCCGTAGGCAGCAGCTTTGACGCGGATGCCGTGCTGGCTGCACTGGGCCGGCGCCCCAATATTGGCGACATCGGGCTGGACACGCTCGGTGTGCCGCTCGACGACAAGGGCATGCCAGACATCGATCCGCATACGCTGCGGATCGGAGATCTTCCGGTGTTTCTGATCGGAGATGCCAATGCAGATCGGCCTCTGCTGCACGAGGCCGCTGATGAAGGCCATATTGCAGGCCGTATGGCCGCACCTGATGCGGCTGGTGACGGATTGTGCCGTCGTGTTCCGCTATCGATCGTATTCTGCTCGCCGCAGGTGACGCGCGTGGGCCCAGCGCTTTCAGAACTGGATGCTGACGCCATTGCCACGGGATCGGCCGATTTCTCGACCCAAGCGCGGGCGCGCATGGCCCAAACCGCCGCTGGTTTGCTGCGCATTCATGCCAAACGCGACACCGGTCAGCTTCTGGCCGCCGAAATGTGCACACCCGGAGCAGAGCACATCGCCCACCTGCTCGCCCTCGCGATCGAAGCGCAAATGACCGTGGCTGATATGCTCGCGATGCCATTCTATCACCCGGTGCTCGAGGAAGGTCTCCGCAGCGCATTGCGCGATCTGGCAACTGCGGCGGCGAACGACGGCGGGTCCGACCTTTCGGCATGCAAGCCAATCGGCCACGCCGCGCTCGACTGATCCGGTTTGCGCTGTGTGCATGACAGATTAGGCATCCGGCGGGGACAGTGGCAGGGTTGGTTCTTTGGTGGTTGTTGTCATACGGACATTATTACAACGTCTGCTCAGGGGAGAAGAATGGGCGGTTGAATATTCTCTACGCGATGGCCTTTATGCGCTGCTTCCGAGGCCCGGGTGCAAGAGCGGTTCAGCGATGCCTTGATCAAGGCCTCAGCACATCCTCAGGGATCTCGGCAAAGTAGTTATCAATCACCGACATGTCGATATTTTGCCTTTCCAGTAGTGTTTCCAGAGCAAACAAAGCCAGATCATGGCTCTGGATGATAGCGTCGGCAATGACAGCCAGCTTTTTCAACTGCTCGTCCTCATATGTCTCGACATTGCGGAGATCGCGGACATAGAAGGCATCGCCATCGACCGCCTGTGCGAATTGCGACCGTTTCAAACGCTTTTGAAATCGCCGCGCCAAACAGACATGTTTCAGCGCGGCGAAGCGCAAAAACTCAAAACCTTGTCGGCACAGTTCGTTATCAAGTGCACCGTAGCGCGGTTCTCCTTGGTATAGCGGAAACATTCTCACCTCCGCCTGAACGGCACAGGCCTGCGACAACTTCTTGCGGCCGTATTTCAGAATAGCTGTTTCACTCCCCTGTACGTCGATTTTCAGGAAATCCACCATCGGAATGTCGGAAATGGGATCGAGCTTGCGGGTTTTGATCGCCTCGCTGCCGGTCTCGGTCATGCCCGATTTAAACCCCAAATACTCCGCGCTTTTCGGATTGGCGGGATAGACAGAGGTGAAGCCGGGCGATTGATAAAGATGCAGAGTCTGCGTGGTGCCATCACCTAAAGCATAGGGCAGATAGGTCTCGGCGGCTGACTTCTTCGCATTCAGGGTCTTCAGCGCATCTTGTTGCGGCTCAAATCCAACGACTTCCGCGAAACCGTGGTCGAGTAGAATCTGGTAGGATACTTCGCCCTCGATCAGTGGATTTGCCCCGATATCCAGGATGCGCACCGGTGTTTTCAAATTCAGGGCGTCGACCAGATGTGTCACTCGCGCAGCGGCGTTTTTTCTGCTCACGTTGATGTCTCTCTTTTGGCGAGTGCTTGTATCAAAGCTTGTTCCATTGGCGGCTGCGCCATGCGCAAAACGTTGCGCAGCCGGTGGCGGGTATAATTCTTCTCGCCCGACTCTATTCTGGCCAGCACAGTTTCGAACATCACCACGGGATGAAACAAGCGCGCCTCGTGTTCGTCTTGGGCAATGGCTTCGAGCAAATGCGGAGGATTAGTGTCGAACGTATCTTTGCTGACAAGCGCGGGCAGCAAATCTTCCAGACGGGCAACGGAAAACCCGCCGCGCTGCACGGCGCCAACCAATACGCCCTCATCATTCAGTTTCTGCTCCGGTATTTTGTGCAACGCATCGCGGCGGAGATCCTGCATGGTGGTCAACAAACCTTTGCTCACGCGGCTCAACGGAAAGATACAGCCCCAAGCGGGATTCAGATTCAGCGCAGCAAGCCCTTTCGAGAATTTTTTCGGCTCTGTCGTGGGAGCAAGCTGCGCGGCAATCGCATCTGCATCGCTGGCCTCGAATGCGGCCAATAGTGGTTTCACACTTAATTCCGGCAAATAAACGTCGGACTCGATCAATGCGTAATACGAATAATCCGGGAATTGCGACGCCGCGAGATAATAACACATATCCCCATAGAACCAGCCCCAATTCTCGGGCAGGCCCGTCAACCCGATCCCGGCCAAAGCCTCTTCATGCAGGGATATCTTTTCGAATGGAGCGGTATCGGCCAAGCCCCCGCGCTCGTCAACGACAACAATGACCCGCACGCCGCCAATTCGCGTCAAGCGTTCCGCCAATAGCCGAGCGGGACGGTCGAATTCCTTTGCCCGGATCAGGAAAAGCGTATCTTTCGCCCGGCTCATGACACTATGGGACCAATCCGGAATTGCTTGAATGTACGCCTATAGGTTCCACAGACGAAAGTGACCAATTGCGAGGAACCAACCATTTCGACTGACGCAATCCTAGCGCAATTCACGGATCTTCATTTGAACCGAGCACCATACCACCCATTTCATCGCCATGCTTTTTCGACGCTTCGGCCGCGGCTTTCGCTTCGTTCTGCTTTATCTCTTCACGGGTCAGAAACCCGGGAGGAGGGTTATCCGGCAGCATGGCAAGCCGGGGGTCAATCCTGTGCCGTTTCAACGCCTCTCCAAGAAAGCTCTTCTGGAGAGGAATACCATCATGATGGGTCACGAGCCGTCGTTTCAGACGCCGGTTCCACAGATGAACCCCATAGCAATCCGAATTGATCTCGGCACTCAAATCAGCCTTGCGCGCCAATAGCTTTCTTCTGTCCTTGAAGCTGATCGGATAGAAGGCGTTTTGTTCCATAGTGTGTTCGATTTCGCCGGTCTTCTTCAGGAAATAGGTCAGTGCGGCTGGACCCCATACGCCCCACGGCAGTTCGGTCACATGCTGGGGCGTGCCTATTTCGTGTAGCTCGCGCAAATTATCTTGCTCTTCCGGAGACAACCATGGCGGTATCGGATACTCATCCCTGCAGAAGTCCAGAAGCTGGTTCAACGCCTCTGAATCTTTAGGAAACCCCAAGACGGCACCGCATACGAGTCTCGGCTTTTTTTCCCAGCCGTGAACATGTTTGCTGTCGAATTCCCATGGTTTCATGCACAGGACATCCGCATCTATCCAGATCACATCATGATTTGCGATGAGGTAATATCTGAATATATCGGAATGGAGCGCAGGAGACCCTGACTTTTTGTGCGTAATATATTGATCGAGCGTAAATACCGTATTCGCGTCGATGACCTCGACGCCGTCGGGGACATTGGCCACCTGATCATATGAATACAGAATAGTCCTATGCCCGTGGTCCAGAAATGATTTGAGGCAAACCTGCTCCAGGTAGGAGAGTTTGCCTCCTATCCACAAAGCTGCAACCGAGGGCAGATAGGATGGTTGTGACGGCATCTGGTGTTCCTGAATCAACGCGGGTTTTCGAAGCAATTTGTTCAATTATTTTGTGATCTTACCCAGTGCGTTGATACCTGCCTAGAGGCAGCTCTGATGATGAGGCGCGCGCGCGTCTTCCCGACCACAGTTGCAGGAACGGCGTTCGGGCCGGAAGCCGGTTTGGGGTGATGGGGCACGACCTGCGCGCCCCAATCCCTATTCCGCCGCCAGGGCGGCAGCCCCAGTGCGCGGCACATAGTTCAGGATCGGGCCAAGCCAGCGTTCGATATCTTCGACCGGCATGCCCTTGCGCGCAGCATAATCGGCGACCTGATCCTGCTCGACCTTGGCTACCCCGAAATAATAGGCATCCGGATGCCCGATATAGAGACCCGAGACAGACGATCCCGGCCACATCGCCATGCTTTCGGTCAGGCGCACGCCTGTTACCGCTTCGGCATCCAGCAGGTCGAACAATGTTGTCTTCTCGGTATGGTCCGGCTGTGCCGGATAACCGGGCGCGGGCCGGATACCGCGATAGGGCTCTCCGATCAGGTCACGCGGATCGAGGCTTTCATCCGGAGCATAGCCCCATAGCTCGCGACGGACCATTTCATGCATCCGCTCGGCAAAGGCTTCGGCAAAGCGGTCGGCCAAGGCCTTGACCATGATCGCGTTGAAATCGTCATTGGCGCGCTCGAAACGCTCGGCGATGGCGACTTCCTCGATCCCTGCGGTGACGACGAAACCGCCGACATAATCGGGCACACCGACGGGGGCGACGAAATCGGACAAGGCCACATTGGGCCGCCCGTCACGCTTCGTCACCTGCTGGCGCAAGGTATGGAGCGTTGCGAGATCGGCGCTGCGGCTGTCATCGGTGAACAAATGAATGTCGTCGCCCACCGCATTGGCGGGCCAGAAGCCGACGACCGCGCGCGGGCGAAACCATTTTTCCGCGATGATCTGGGCCAGCATCTCTTGGGCATCGGCGAACAAGGCCCGCGCGGCCTCGCCCTGTTTCTCATCCTCGAGGATTTTCGGATAGCCGCCTTTCAACTCCCAAGTCTGGAAGAACGGCGTCCAGTCGATGTAGCGCGCGAGTTCCGCCAGATCCCAATCCTCGAACACTTTCGTGCCCAGAAAGGACGGGGCGGGCACTGCGTAATCCTGCCAGTCGACTTTCAGTGCATTGGCCCGCGCCGCAGCGAGCGGCAGGCGCTTCTTGGCCAGTTCGGCCCGCGCATGTTTCTCGGCAACCTCTTCATATTCGGTGCGGATGCCTTCGATGTAATCGGTCTTCTGCGCTGGCGAT
>JAGXHD010000126.1 GCA_024636395.1 Sulfitobacter sp. | reverse complement strand
TCTTTCTCCATCGCTTCAAGATAGACCTCGACGGAGTTGTTGATGCCGAGATCGACGACCTCGAAGCCGGCACCCTCCATCATCATTCCCACAAGGTTCTTGCCGATGTCGTGGATATCGCCCTTCACGGTGCCGATAACCATCTTGCCGACGCGCGGCGCGCCGGTTTCGGCCAACAGCGGCTTGAGGATGAACATGCCACCCTTCATGGCGTTTGCTGCCAGCAGCACTTCGGGGACGAACAGTATCCCGTCTCGGAAATCGGCACCCACGATTGTCATGCCGCCGACAAGCGCCTTGGTCAGAACGTCGTAAGGGGCCCAGCCGCGCGCAATGAGGATGTTCACACCTTCTTCGATCTCTTCTTTCAGACCGTCGTAGAGGTCGTCGAACATCTGTGCGACAAGCTCTTCGTCGTTCAGATCAGCAAGGATGATTTCGTCTTCGTCAGACATGGTATTCCCTTTTTCGGTAGAGGCCCCAGAGCCTTGGCTTTTATCTCTTGTGTCAGACGCCGGTCAAAATACTAAATCAATTACGACCTGACAGGCGCAAACCGCGACGCAGCGCCGGGTAACTAGACCCGTTTGCCGCATCCTTTCATCCCCGGCGGCGGCCCTTGCGGGCTGCGCGGGTGGGTGCATTGCCGTCGGTGCCGTCACTCTCGGAGGAAAACGCACCTAGTGCGGCCGTGATTTCCGCCAGATCGGGACGGTCGCCCTTCGGCGTGCTGTCCAGCGCTTCGCGCATCTTCTCCAGATGGCTCGGCATGGTGCCGCAGCATCCGCCGATGATCTGCGCGCCGCAGTTGCGCGCCATGATCGCATAGGTCGCCATCAATTCGGGCGTCCCGTCATAGTGGATATGCCCTTCGACATATTTGGGAATGCCGGCATTGCCTTTCGCCACGATCGGCAGCGTGCCGCCCTTGGACGCAAAGCCCAGCACCGTGCGCAGCAGATCAGACGCTCCGGTGCCGCAGTTGGCGCCGTAGGCGAGCGGGCCGCCTTCCATCTGCTCGACCATATCGACCATACCCGCGGAGGTCATGCCCATCATGGTGCGTCCCGCGGTGTCGAAACTCATCGTGCCGACCCAGGGCAGACCGGCCAGCGCAAAGCCTTCGGCGGCTGCGCGGTATTCCTCGGGAGCGGAGATCGTCTCGAGCCAGCCGATGTCGGCGCCGCCCGCCTTCAGGCCGTCCGCAGTCTCGTGAAACATCTCGACGGCGGTGGCATGGCTCAGCGTGCCGACCGGCTCCATGATCTCGCCGGTGGGGCCGACGGAGCCTGCGACGATCACGCGGCGCCCTGCCGTATCGGCTACTTCGCGGGCAAGTTCCGCAGCGACGCGGCTCAGCTCATGTGCACGGTTCTGAGCGTTGTGCAGCTTGAGCCGTGACGCATTCGCGCCGAAACTGTTTGTCAAAAACAGGTCCGATCCCGCATCCACCGCACCGCGGTAGAGGGTCAGGATATTCTCGGGTTTATCCGTGTTCCAGAATTCCGGCGGCTCACCGGATTCGAGGCCCATGTTGAACAGATTGGTGCCCGTGGCCCCATCGGCGAGAAGCACGCCCTTTTCCGCAAGCAGGTCAGAAAACGGGTTGGTCATGGTAGGGCACTCCTGTGGCGGTAATCGGCGCTGTTGTGTCATGGCCCCGTGACGGTCGCAAGATTGGTTATTCTCATGAACATGATGAATTCTGCGCAGGCGGGCGGGGCGCGATGTTCTGGCGGCGGGGAGCGCGCTTGCAGCAGGGGCACCAGTGCACTAAGAGAAGTGCAAACAGGGCGGCGGGACTCCCCCGCGCCTCTCAACTACAGGGGACGCCCATGGCCCGCCGCAAGAAAATCTACGAAGGCAAAGCGAAAATCCTCTATGAAGGCCCCGAGCCGGGTACGATCGTGCAGTACTTCAAGGATGATGCCACCGCCTTCAACGCCAAGAAGAAGGATGTGATCGACGGTAAGGGTGCTCTGAACAACTTGTTGTCGGAATATTTTATGCTGGGGCTCAACCAGATCGGTGTTCCCACCCATTTCATCAAGCGCCTCAACATGCGCGAGCAGCTGGTCCGGCAAGTCGAGATCGTGCCGCTCGAAGTGATCGTGCGCAACTATGCGGCGGGGACCATGTCGACGCGTCTGGGAATCGAGGAGGGCACGCAGCTGCCGCGGCCCATCGTCGAATATTGCTACAAGGATGATTCCCTCGGCGATCCACTGGTTAGCGAAGAGCATATCGCCGCGTTTGGCTGGGCCAGCCAGCAGGACATGGAAGATATATTGAGCCTCGCGCTGAGGGTGAATGATTTCATGTCAGGCGTGATGTACGGCGTCGGCATCAAGCTGGTGGATTTTAAGATCGAGATCGGCCGGGTTTATGATGGCGATTTCCAGCGGCTGATCGTGGCGGATGAGATTTCGCCGGACAGCTGCCGTCTGTGGGACATTGAGACAGGTCGGCACCTCGACAAGGACGTATTCCGCCGCGATCTGGGATCGCTTACCGATGCCTACAGTGAAGTGGCGCGGCGTCTGGGCGTGATGCCCAAGACCTCGACACCGATTACAAAGCCCACGTTGATCAACTGATGACGCCTGATGTGGATCAGGCTCCACCGATCGGATCGCCGGCGTCCAACGCACTTGTGCGCGAAAACCTGGCGCGACATGGTGATGATGGGTCTGTGGAGCGGGAAGTAGAGCATTTTTGCTATGCAGATCCGGGCTATGACCAGTCGGAGCCCATTGAGATCTTGCTGGCTGTGCTCGAAGAAAAAGACTTTGTGGTCAATAAGATTGCTGGCGAAGACGGCGGACCTGACTGGTTGCGCGTTGTTCAGCACCGCGAGGTTGCCTCAGTAGGGTTCGATCTGGTGACGGAATGGTTTTTGTTTAGACTACACAATCTTGGGTGGGTGTACGATGGATGGAGCTGTTCTGTCCTTCCCGGCCCCAGCGCAGAAAAGGAATGACGCGATGAAAGCACGTGTGCATGTGATGTTGAAGAATGGTGTGCTGGATCCGCAGGGCGAGGCCGTGCGTCACGCGTTGGGCGCGATGGGTTTTGACGGCGTTCAGGGCGTGCGGCAGGGCAAGGTGATTGAGCTTGATCTCGCAGAGGGATCAAGCGAGGCCGATGTGACGATGATGTGCGAGAAGCTGCTCGCGAACACGGTAATCGAGAGCTACACGGTGGAGATCGCTTGATGCGCGCAGCAGTTGTCGTTTTTCCGGGATCGAACTGTGATCGTGATCTTGCGGTAGCTTTCGAGCGCGCGGGCGCCGATGTGACGATGGTCTGGCACAAGGACAGCACGCTGCCGGACGGCATCGACATTGTTGGTGTGCCCGGTGGGTTTTCCTACGGTGATTATCTGCGCTGTGGTGCGATTGCGGCACAATCCCCGATTTGCCAGTCCGTCGCGGCCCATGCGTCGCGCGGGGGCTATGTGCTTGGGGTGTGCAACGGATTTCAGGTTCTGACGGAGACGGGATTGCTGCCCGGTGCGCTGCTGCGCAATGCGGGTCTGAAGTACATTTGCAAGACGGTCGGTTTGAAGGTCGAGACCTCGGCGTCTGATTACACCAATGGCTATAATGCGGGTGATGTGATCGACATTCCGATCGCGCACCACGATGGCAACTACTTCGCCGATCCCGAAACCATCGCCGTGCTTAAAGGCGAGGACAGGATCGCGTTTACCTACACGGATAACCCAAATGGCGCGCAGGCCGATATCGCGGGCATCCTGTCGCCAAACCGCCGCGTGCTGGGGATGATGCCTCATCCCGAACGGGCAGCGGACGCAGGGCACGGCGGGACCGACGGGGTGGCGCTCTTCCGCGCACTGGCGGGAGCGCTCACCACAGCCTGACTTGAGCGCGCGCGCGCCTGTGGTAGTGTCTTCTCATGGATGATGACGTGCGCGTGACAAATACCCCTTGGCAACCCGCCGCGATCAGTTGGCGGGTCCGCATTGCGCTATTTGTCATGCTGATTTTCGCCATTGGTGTGATTTCCGTCACCAACCGCCTGTTGACGGACCGATTTACCGAAAGTACGCGCAGCCGTGCGGAGCTGCGGATCGCTTTGTATGGCGGCAACCTGCTTGCTGAGTTGCGGCAGAATGCGATCGTGCCGCAGCTTCTGGCCCGCGATCCAACCTTGATTGCGGCACTCGAGAGTGCCGATTATTCGCTCTCCACCCAGCGGCTGATCTCGTTTGTGGAAGAGATCGGGGCGGCCTCGCTGATGCTGCTGGATATGGACGGCCGCACGGTCGCGGCGACGGACCGCAACCGTCTGGGGGCCGCGCTCAGGACGGAGCCTTATTTCGTAGATGCGATCCGGTCCAACACGACGATTTTCAGTGTGATGCTGCAAGATACCGGCGACTACCTGTTTTTCTATTCCCGCCGGATCCAGAATGGTGGCACCACCGTTGGCGTGATCGCCGTGGAGGTGGATCTCAAGAAATTCGAGCGGGCCTGGGCGGGCATTTCGGACGCCGTGATCGTGACCTCAAGCACGGGAGAGATCCTGCTCGCGACCGAGCCGCGCTGGCGCGGCAAGACCGAGGAAGAGGCGCTCGCCAACCAGACCCCGCAAAGCGCCATCGAGCGCGCGATCCAGGCGACAGCTGATTGGACTGCCCTGCCGCCGGATGCCTACATTCAGGGCGAGGCAGTGATGCGGCTCGAAGCGCGGGTCAATTTCCGCGGCTGGCGTATGGCAAGTTATACGACATACGAGAGTGTGCGCGAGCGCGTGAACGGGGTGCTGGCGCTCGAAGTCATGGGATTCGCGATCCTTCTTGCGATGGCGTTTTATTTTATGAGCCGCCGAACAGCGGGGCGCGCGGCGATTTTCCAGCGCGAGTCGGCAGAGCTTCGCGCATTGAACGCGGCCCTGCAGCGTGAAATCGCCGAGCGCAAGCGGGTGCAGGAAACGCTTGCGGTGGCCGAGCAGACGCTGGAGCAATCGAGCAAGCTTGCCGCTTTGGGCGAAATGTCGGCGGCCGTGAGCCACGAGTTGAATCAGCCGCTGGCCGCGATGAAGACCTATCTGGCCGGTGCGCGACTGCTGCTGCGCCGCAACCGGCCGGATGAAGCGTTGAGCTCCTTCCAACGTATCGACGATCTGATCGAGCGCATGGGCGCCATCACGCGGCAGCTTAAATCCTATGCACGTAAGGGGCAGCAGGCGTTTTCACCGGTCAACATGGCAGATGCGCTGGCCTCGTCGCTTTCCATGATGGAGCCGCAACTGCGGCAGCGACAGGTCCAGATCGTGCGCATCCTGCCTGATATGCCAGTTTACACGCTTGGCGACCGGATGCGGATCGAACAGGTTTTGGTCAACCTCTTGCGCAATGCGCTCGATGCCACCAAGTCAGAGCGTAACCCCAAGGTCGAGATCATCTTGAGCGCGGGAGAGACAGCTACCCTGACCGTGCGCGACAACGGGCCGGGCATTGAGGACTTGGACGCGCTCTTCGAGCCGTTCTACACTACGAAACTGCCCGGAGATGGCGTGGGTCTCGGCCTTGCGATCTCTTCTGGAATCGTAAGTGATCTGGGCGGGCGGTTGACGGCGCGCAACGGTCAGGGCGGTGGCGCAGTATTTGAAATGCAATTGCCGATCTACGATGGCAACAGTGAAACACAGGCGGCGGAGTAAAAGATATGGCACAGGCGATGAAGATTGCGATTGTCGACGACGAACAGGACATGCGCCAGTCGATCAGCCAGTGGCTGGCGCTCTCGGGCTACGACACGGAGACGTTCGCTTGTGCAGAGGATGCGCTCAAGGTGCTGGGTCCGGAGTATCCCGGCATCGTCATCTCGGACATCAAGATGCCGGGGATGGATGGGATGCAGTTTCTCAAGAAGCTGATGGGCAGCGACAGTGCGCTGCCGGTGATCATGATCACCGGCCACGGCGATGTGCCGATGGCTGTGGAAGCGATGCGCGTGGGTGCGTTCGACTTTCTGGAAAAGCCGTTTAATCCCGACCGGATGAGCGAACTTGCAAAGAAGGCAACGGCAACACGCCGCTTGGTGATGGATAACCGCCTGCTACGCCGCGAACTCAGCGATGGGGGCCAGCTGATGAAAAAGCTGATCGGTCAAAGCCCTGTGATGGAGCGGCTGCGCGAGGATATCCTCGATCTGGGTCAGGCGGACGGACACGTGTTGATCGACGGTGAGACGGGGACCGGCAAGACGCTGGTGGCACACGCGCTGCACGCAGTTGGATCACGCGCAGGTAAGAAATTCGTGTTGGTCAGCGCCTCGGCCTACGAGGAGGATGCCCTCAGCAAGCGTTTGTTCGGGCCGATGCAGCCCGAGGATGCGCAACTGCCCGCCATCGAGGAGGCACGCGGCGGAACGCTGGTGCTGGAGGATGTGGAAGCGCTGAGCGAGACGCTGCAAGCGCGGCTTTTGTCGGCGATCAACGAGCAGGGCACGCCAGCGGAGACACGGATCGTCGCAATCTCTAATTTGCAAGAGGCGGGGCGCACGTCGGAGGATGTGCTGCGCTCGGACCTGTTTTACCGGCTGGCGGCGCTGCGGATCACCGTGCCGCCACTGCGGCAACGTGGCGAGGATATTCTGACGCTGTTCACGCGTTTGAGCGATCAATTTGCGGATGAATACGGCTGCGATGCGCCTCAGGTGACGGCGCAGGAGGCCGCACAGCTTTTGCAAGCGCCTTGGCCTGGGAACGTGCGCCAGCTCATCAACGTGGCGGAGCGCGCGGTGCTGCAATCGCGGCGGGGGTCGGGCACCATCGCATCGTTGCTGATGAGCGATCACGATGAGATGCAGCCCGTCATGACCACCGAGGGCAAGCCGCTAAAAGAATATGTGGAAGCGTTCGAGCGGATGCTCATCGATAATACGATGCGTCGCCACAAGGGCTCGATCGCGAGTGTGATGGACGAACTCTGCCTCCCGCGCCGCACGCTCAACGAGAAGATGGCGAAATACCAGCTGTCGCGGTCTGATTATCTTTAAAATCAGTTACCGGCACGAAACTGGGGCGCTTGAATGGCGCCCCTTTTGCTTTTGTGACGCTCAGCCATTACCCAGTTTGTAAAGCTGTGTCGGATTGCCTTCGTCGTCTGTGCGGCACATCCACCGTTCTTGCTGCGTCGGCGCATCGATAATGTATTGATTGATCTCGACGATGGGCAGCGTCGTGTTGAGCTGTGCTGCGGGATCTTTTGCAATTTCCTGAACTTCGAGCACGCATTTGCGGTTTGCGCGGGCGTCTCGCCGTACGTCCGGATCAGTATCGAATTCCGCGGGATCGCAGGCGGAGAGGGTCAAAATTGCCGTGCAGAGGATCAGGGTGGTCGGGGTGAAAATGCGCATAGTGTCTCCTGAAGTGTATCAATTCAGGGGGTACCCCCTTTTATTGTTGCCGTTTGAGCCTACGCTCAAAGCTCTCAAACGGCAATATGTCGCACCTGACTGCAAAGAAGCACAAATCGGCGCGATCTCGCGTCCTGTCACAAATTGTAATGAATCCTTCTGATTGCCCATTGTGTTTGTCGCGCGCGTGCTCTTATTTAGGGAGGTGGGCAGGCTGCCTTTGAACCGCAGCCGCGAATGTCCAAGGATAGGTTTCGCTGTTGCCGCAGGCACACGCCGATGTGCAACAGACCGATTGTGCCGGAAACGGCAAGAGAGACGCTGCTGGATATCAAGAGCCAAACGCTCAAGATTACACAGTTTTTAATGGGTGCGCGGCACGCCTTGCGACGCTTGGCTGTGATCCCGCATCGGAGAAGAACCGCGATGACGCGCGCAAACGCTGAACACAGTATCCGGAGTGGCCAGATCGGCCGCGCCGCTGTGCCGTCACAAATCGCCCTGACAAGACACCTGATGCACCGTGCCGCTCCCCCCGGGGGGCACGCGCGGTCGCGCCTGTGCAAAAGAGTACAATGCCTAAGAAAATGCTTATCGATGCCACCCACGCGGAAGAAACCCGCGTCGTTGTGGTGGATGGAAACAAAGTCGAAGAATTCGATTTCGAATCTGAGAATAAACGCCAGTTAGCCGGAAACATCTATCTTGCAAAAGTGACGCGCGTTGAGCCGTCGCTGCAAGCTGCGTTTGTGGATTACGGTGGGAACCGTCATGGCTTCCTCGCCTTTTCGGAAATTCACCCCGATTACTATCAGATCCCCGTGGCGGACCGTGAGGCGCTGCTGGCAGAAGAGCGCGCCTTTGCTAAGGCCCAGGCCGCCAAGGACGATGAGGACGAAAAGCCCCAACGCCGCTCGCGGTCCCGCTCTCGCAAGCCGAGGGCTGAGGATGCAGCAAACGACGACGCCGTAACATCGGCTGAGATTGATGGCATGGAAACCGTCGATTTAGAGGGTGACGAGGTTGAAGTTGATGAAGATCAGGCCTCGTCTCCAATGGAGCGGGTCAAGGAAACACCCGTCGAGACGCCAGATGTGAGCGATGACGACGAGGACGACGAGGGCGCTACGGCTTCCGACAAGGACGACAACATCGAATCTGTCGCCGAGGAGGATGATAGCGATGACATCCGCCCCGTCCGCAAGCCCCGCGCACGCCGCTATAAGATCCAGGAAGTCATCAAGGTCCGCCAGATCCTGCTTGTGCAGGTCGTCAAGGAAGAGCGCGGCAACAAGGGCGCGGCGCTGACCACCTATCTGTCGCTGGCGGGCCGTTACTGCGTGCTGATGCCCAATACGGCGCGTGGGGGCGGGATCTCCCGCAAGATCACAAACGCCGCTGACCGCAAGAAGCTCAAGGAGATCGCGCAGGAGATTGAGGTGCCACAGGGCGCCGGCCTGATCGTGCGCACGGCGGGAGCCCGGCGTACGAAGGCCGAAATCAAGCGCGATTACGAGTATCTACAGCGCATGTGGGAGGAAGTCCGCTCGCTGACGCTGAAATCCATCGCGCCTTCGAAGATTTACGAGGAAGGTGATCTGATCAAACGCTCGATCCGCGATCTGTATAACCGCGACATCGACGAAGTCTTCGTGGAGGGCGAGCGCGGCTACCGCATCGCCAAGGATTTCATGAAGATGATCATGCCGTCCCACGCGAAAAACGTGAAGCGCTACGAGGAAGGCCTGCCGCTCTTTGCGCGCTATCAGGTCGAGGGCTATCTCGCCGGTATGTTCAATCCGACGGTCCAGCTTCCCTCCGGTGGTTACATCGTGATCGACACAACCGAGGCGCTGGTCGCGGTCGATGTGAACTCGGGCCGCGCGACCAAGGAGGGCTCGATCGAGCAGACCGCCCTCAAGACCAACATGGAAGCGGCAGCCGAAGTCGCCCGCCAGTTGCGCCTGCGGGATCTGGCAGGTCTGATCGTGATCGACTTCATCGATATGGACGAGCGGCGCAACAATGCCTCCGTCGAGAAACTGATCAAGGACAAGCTCAAGACCGACCGTGCGCGCATTCAGATCGGGCGTATCTCCGGCTTTGGCCTGATGGAGATGTCGCGCCAGCGGTTGCGTCCAGGCATGATCGAGGCGACGACACAGCCATGCCATGCCTGCC
>JAGXHD010000125.1 GCA_024636395.1 Sulfitobacter sp. | reverse complement strand
TCGATCATCGCTCCCACAAGGGTTTGAACAACCGATCAGAGGCGTCGCATCGACACACACGACGAAGAGAAAAAATCATGGGTCGTTTCAAATCCCCACGCCAGGCGCAGCGTTTTCTATCCGTCCACGATCAGGCCGTGACCATCTTCCGTCCAAAACGCCACCGCCTTTCCGCAGCACCCTACCGCCAATCTCGGGCTGACGCGTTCAGCCTGTGGAACAACTATGCGGCTGAAATGGCTGTCGGAACGGGGCGCGGTTCTTGGTCTCGTCCTGACAGAACAACCTGACAAAGCCCCTAAAACACCTTCACAGCCGTGTGGGGCTTATTCGTATAGCCGCCACAGCGTGCGTTCGCTGTGCGCTTTCGTTGTGGAAATTCCACAGGCTCTTTCAATTTTGCGTAATCATTGGCTTGGGACCGGGCCTGGGCTCTGGCGGAACATCAGGTCCCGGCTCGGGCATTGGTGTTGGGTCATGCGGCGGGCTTGGTATAGGTCGCTTACCTGCTTCGATCATCGTCTCGTCCTCATCTACCGATGTTCTATGGCTAAATGTTATCAGCGCAGGTTGGAGCTGTTCTGTCTTTCAATCAACCCCCGTTGTGCAACACGAGGGATTGGTCAGAAGTATCTGGACCAACCAGACCCGCCAGATCGTTCCGGCGTTCGACCTCCCGCAGGAGTGACAGGCCGGCATCGGAGCTCATCTCCGCGCCGTCAAAATTGAGGAGGACGGGTTTGCCGTTCAAGGGTGACAAAGCGGGCGCGGCGGCGGTAGACTGCATCATGGTGAGGGGACGTGCCTTGGAAACTGGAAACCTTGGTCGAGACAACCGAAAAATGCCTGCTTTCAAAAGCTTACGCCACCCTCGCCACATCTTCATGAATTATTCGGGCTAGAAAGCCTTTCAGACGCAGCATTGACAACGCTATCTTCATGGGTGCTTTAGATCAAAACAATGTTGCAGGCTGATGTGCCTGATTATTCTAGCTCCGCTTGGCCCGGTCGAGCTGTTGATCCGAATGGTAGCACGCCACGCTGCGCACATCCGAAACGGGGGTCGTCGGAGGCGGCGCTGTACGACACCCTGACGATGCCAGCGGACAACGGGGGTGGTAATAGCAGCCAGCAGGTGGTGAGAGAGGCGAAGGGACCTCTCCTGCGATTGTGTCGAAATGGACCAGTTCGTCGGCGTCCAAAACCAGTTTCGGCACACTTCCGAACAGAGCGGCGGTATAGGGGTGCGCAGGGTGACCAAAGACCTGTGCCACTGGCCCCAGTTCTACGATGCGGCCCAAATACATCACGGCGACGCGGTCGCTGACGTGCTGCACCACCGACAGATCATGGCTGATGAACACGCAAGTGAGATTAAGCCTCTTGGTCAGTTCCAGAAACAGATTGATTATTTGCGCCTGGATCGAGACGTCAAGCGAGGCGACAGGCTCATCGCAGATCAGCAAGTCTGGCTGCATCGCGAGCGCGCGCGCGATAGCGATACGCTGGCGTTGGCCACCCGAAAATTGGTGCGGATAGCGGTCAACCCAGACCGGATCAAGGCCCACACGCTCAAACCATTCCGCAACGTAGGCTTTGGAATTGGCCCGTGTTGTCAGGCCATGGGCGATGGGACCTTCGGCAACCGTCTCGCCTACCTTCATGCGCGGATCAAGGCTCGCAAAGGGGTCCTGGAACACAGTTTGCACGCGGGTCGTCACTTTTTTACCGTTCGACATAACCGGAACGCCTTCAATCGTCACTGTTCCGCTGCTGGGGGGCAGGATACCTGCGATCAGGCGGCCCAGGGTTGATTTGCCACACCCCGATTCACCCACCAGCCCCAGTGTCTCGCCTTTGCTCACCGACAGCGTCACGTCCGACACCGCCCGGACCGAGCGTGTCTCGACCTTCCCACCCAGCTTGACCGCGATCTTTTCGCCGGTGTTGAGCTTGGGGCCGAAAAGTCTGCTCACGTTGTCGATGGTCAGAAAGGCGCTCATGTCGGTGCTCCTGCGGTCTGGCCTACCGGATGGAAACACCGCCAGCCGCGCGGGCCATCCAATGTCATTGCCGGCTTTTGCACGCAGGCTTCCGTTTGTTTGTCACAGCGCGGCGCAAAGGGGCAGCCGGGTGGAAGGGACAGCAGCGATGGCGTAGTGCCGCGGATCTGGGTGAGCGGCGTGCCGGGCGTGGTCATCGCGGGCAGCGAGGCGATCAGACCTGCGGTATAGGGATGGCGTGGATCACGCAGCAGGGCCGCGGTCGGTCCTTGCTCGACGATCTTGCCCGCATACATCACGGCCAGTTTGGTGGCCAGGCTCGACACCACCGCAAGGTCATGGCTGATCCAGATCATCGCGGTGCCTGTCTCGGCCGCAAGCTCGCGCATCTGCAGAAGGATCTGCGCCTGGATCGAGACGTCGAGGGCTGTCGTCGGTTCATCTGCGACCAAGACGGCGGGGCGGTGCAGCAAGGCGATGGCAATCGCCACCCGTTGCCGCATTCCGCCGGAGAACTCGTGGGGATAGGCCCGCAAGCGCGCCTCGGCCGATGGAATCCCCACTTGGGTCAACAGCTCGGTACAGCGGGCAAGGGCGGCGCGTTTGCCCAGCCGCTCGTGCGCAGCGATTGCCAATTGCATCTGCTGGCCGATGGTCAAAAGCGGATTGAGCGTTGCAATAGGATCCTGAAAGATCATTGAGATCTCGCGCCCCCGCCGCGCTCGCAGGGCTGAACCCGAAAGGGTCGTCAGCTCGGTCCCGTTGAGCTTGATCGATCCTTCGACGATGCGGCCCGGTGGATCGACCAGCCCCAGCAGGGAAAAGCCGGTCACGGTCTTGCCCGAACCGCTTTCGCCGACCAGCCCCATGATCTCGCCCTGCGCCAGATCAAAGGACACACCATCGACGGCCTTGACCACACCTGCGCGGGTGAAAAAATGGGTTGTCAAACCTTGGACGCTGAGCGCTGGAACCGTCATTTACGCAACCTCGGATTAAATTGGTCACGTACCTGATCGCCGACGATATTGATCGCCACGATCAGAATGATCAGTGCGACACCGGGATAGACGGAAATCCAGTAACGTCCACTCATCATATAGGGAAAGCCGTTGGAAATCAGCATGCCCAGCGATGGCTCGGTGACGGGCAGGCCCAGCCCCAGAAAACTGAGCGTCGCCTCCAGCGAGATGGAATTGGCGATTTGCACGGTCGCCACGACGATAAGTGGCGGCGTGCAGTTGGGCAGCATGTGTCGCCACAAAACCAGCCGTGCACTAAGTGGGGTGGCAAGCGCTGCCTCGATATAATCCTTGCCGCGCTCGGCCTTCGCCGCGCCGTAAGCCGTGCGTGCAAAATAGGCATATTGCGCCGCGACCAGTGCACCAATCAGCTGTGCTTTGCCCTGTCCTAGCAGCGCCACGATCACCAACGCCAGCAGGATTGCAGGGAACGACAGCTGAAGATCTACCAGCCGCATGATCAGCGTTTCGACCCGACCGCCTAGATAGGCGGCAAGGATGCCGAGCGTGGTACCGATGGAGAGCGAGACAAATCCCGCCGCCAGCCCGATCTGGATCGAAATGCGCAGGCCGTAGAAAATAGCCGACAACAGATCGCGCCCCTGCGGATCGGTACCGAGGATATGGGTATAGCCACCACTTCCGACAAATCCCGGCGGTCTGCGGCTGTCGCGAAGCGACAGGTTGGCCAGATCATAGGGGTTCTGTGGTGAGATCAGGGCGGCAAATAGCGCCAGCAGGATCATCACCACGACGACGACCAGCGCGAGCACGGCAATCTTGTTCTCGCTGTACTCGGCCCAGAAAAGCGCAAGGCGGCTTGGTCCCGCGCTCATGCGGACGCCCCGTCGCGGACACGGGGATCAATGAGTGCGAACACCAGATCAATGACGAAGTTGATGGTGACGAAAAGGAACGCCACAAGGATGAGATAGGCGACCATCACGGGCCGATCGAGCACGGCGATGCTGTCGATGATCAGCTTACCCACGCCGGGCCAACTGAAGATCGTCTCCGTTACCACTGCAAAGGCGAGCGTCGAGCCGAGCTCGAGCCCGAAGACGGTAATAATCGGAATCGAGATGAGTTTCAGTAGATGACGTCGCAATATCGTCGCCTCTGACAGACCCGCTGCACGGGCGAATTTGATCGTATCGGTGAGCATGATCTCGCGCGTGCCGGCGCGCGCCAGACGGATCATCATGGCAAGCTTGAACAGCGCCAGATTTACCGCGGGCAGAGCGATATGCGACAGGCCGTTGAGCGTGGGGAACGACCACGCCACGCCCCAGATCATCACCGTATCCCCGCGCCCGCCCGCAGGCAGCCACCCCAGGTGCACCGCGAAAAACAAAATCAGGATCAGCCCCACCCAGAACGAAGGCACCGAAAAGCCGAGGACGGAGACGGCCATGATGGTTTTGGAAACCCAACTGTCGGGCCGGTAGCCCGCATAGATTCCCAACGAGACGCCTAGCACTGTGGCCGAAATAACAGAGATCAGCACCAGTTCGAGCGTTGCAGGCAGCCGCCCGCCAATCAGCTCCAGCACTGGCATGTTATAAACGAAGGACCGCCCAAGATCGCCTTGCAAAAGGTTGGCCAGAAACGTGAAGTATTGCTCATAGAGCGGCCGGTCGAGGCCCAGCCTGCGGATCGCCTCCAGCCGAATTTCCTGCGTGGCGTCGGGCGGGATCACGATGTCGATGGGATTGCCGATGGCATAGACGCCGAAAAATACTATCACCGACATCACGGCCATGACGCCGACTGCCTGAATGAAACGCTGGATTATAAAGCCGAGCATCCGCTCTCCCTCTCGGAGAATAGTTCGGGCCGAGCGGCATGATCACCGCCCGGCCCAAATGTAGAGTACTCGATCAGGACGCAGGCGTGATGTAGAACGCCAGCGTGTCCTCGTCAAAGCGCGGCTCGAACGTCAGGGTGCCTGCTTTGGCGGCCCAGACGGTCTGGAGTTGCACCAGCGAGATATAGGCTTTGTCCGCCATCACCTTTGCCATTGCATCTTCGTAGGCGGCGCGGCGCGCGGTCGCGTCCATCATCGTGGCGCCCGTTTGCAGCAGCGTGTCAACCTCGTCATTTTTATATTCGATACGATTGAACGCGCCCAGTTTGAGGTCGGGATCGTTGGAGTGTGCAAGGCTGCCCAGAGTGTAGGATGCCTCACCGGTCAAGGTGCCCCAACCGTTCATGAACATCGAATAATCCAGCCGCGCCTGAGCGGGGAAATAGACGGTTTTCGAGATGGCGTTCACGTTCGTCGTGATTCCCGCCTGCGTCAGCATCTGACCCAGACCCTGGCAGATTGCCGCATCGCCCGGCAAACGGTCACTGGTGCAATAAAGATCGACCTGGAAGCCATCGGGATAGCCTGCATCTGCCAGCAGTTCGCGGGCCTTGGCTGGATCGTACTCCGGCATCGGAATGTCCGTGTTCGAGCCGAAGAAATCGACCGGCATCATTTGGTTGGCGGGTTTGCCCAGACCTTCCAGCACGATCTCGACCATGGTTTCGCGGTCGATGGCGTAATCGATAGCCTGACGAACCTTCAGATCACGGAACGGATTTTCATCCAGTTCGGAGCCGTCGTTGGCGCGAACCATCGGCGTGTCCTCGCGCTGGTCCAATTGCAGGTTCATGATATAAACGCTGTCGCCGATCACAGTGTCGATGTCCGCGTCCTGTTGCAACGCCAGATAGTCGACGGAGGAGACATAGTTGATCACGTCCACCTGACCCGCCTTAAGCGCCGCCAGACGGGAACTGTCGTTGGGGATTTCCTTACGGATCACCGTCTCCCACGCGCCCATGCCGCGCCAATAATCGTTGAAACGTTCAAGCACCAGATCGCCGTTTGGCTCCCAGCTGACGTATTTGTAGGGGCCTGTGCCAATGGTCGCAGCACCCGAGTTAAAGCCCTCAGCGGCCGTTTCCTGTGTGGAATATTCGGCTGCCGCGTCCGAGGACACGATGAACAGGCGGATGAAGTCATTGGGCAGGGTGGCCGCCTGGCCGTCTGTGTTGATGTGCACGGTATAAGGGTCGATGATGTCGACACTTTCCACGCGGCGCACGTAGATCGCCGTCGTTGTGGGACCGGTCACGACGGGAATACGCTCGATCGAAAATTTCACGTCCTCCGCGTCGAAGTCGGAGCCGTCATGAAACTTCACGCCTTCGCGCAGCTTGAATTCCCACGTGTCGTCGTCAATCGCGGTCCAGCTAGTAGCGAGGCCCGGCTCGATCTGGAGATCGGTGCCCGACCAGACCAGCGTGTCAAAGATATGCTTGGCCGCTTCGGCATGAGAGCCGAGCGCGGAGAAATGCGGATCCATTGATTCAGGTCCGCCGCGCACCCCCATCGTTAGCGTCTGGGCCGATGCGGCCCAAGCCGCCGTCAGACTCAGCGTGAACGCCAGAGGGGCAAGGAATTTCTGGTAATACATGACTTTCCCTTCCTGTTTTTGACGGGGCAGCAGGCCCCGTCCTGTTGGTTCGCTTTTGGTTTTTGTGTTCCATTTGGAACTTGCTTTCTCACGATGTGGATGAATAATGCTGTAGTCAAGTTCAATTTGGGACGCATTTCAGTTCCACAAGGGTAGAGCATCGATATGGCAGGTCCGCAAACCGCATCTGATCAAGATTTCGGCAAACAAGACCAGGCGCGCGGCGCCGATATGCTGGAGGCGAAGCTCTGGGCGAACCCCTGTCCCTTTACCTTCCGCATCAATTATCTGGCACTTCTTTACAACACGCCACTCTACGGTTGGATACAGGATACCTACGGGCTCAAGCGGCCCGAATACGTGGTGCTCTATTCGCTGGCGTTGGCCGACGGGGGCAGCGCGCGGGACGTGTCGGACACCTCGGGGTTTCCCAAAAACACGCTGAGCCGCGCGATCAAGCGGCTTGAGTTGATGGGCCTGATCGAGGCGCGCGAGAAAGCGCCAGGTGGCGGGCGCACGCAGGCATTGTTCCTGTCGGACAAGGGCAGGGGCGTGGTCCACGCGACTCGACCGGTGTTCGAGGCACAAGAGCAGCGGATGCTAAAAACACTCACAGAAGGAGAGCGGCAGATGTTGTTTGAGCTGATGTCAAAAGTGGTGCGTGATGCGCAGGATTGGGCAGGCGAGGTGCCTCAGATAGCGCAGACCGACGCTCTGTCGGAACAGAAAGGAACGCGGCAATGACCGTAGCGAACATGAACTGGCGCGACATTGAGGCGGCGGCGGCCCGCGATCTGCGCTGCGTCCTGCCCATCGGCTCGACCGAGCAACACGCGCAGTTGTCATTGTGTGTGGATATGATTCTGGCCGAGAAAGTTGCGACTGATGCAGCGGCACCGCTCAACATTCCCGTATTTCCGGTGATGCCCTACGGCCTCGCGCCCTATTTCAACGAGTTTCCCGGTACAATCTGCTTGCGGGTCGAAACGTTAATGGCGGTGATCCGCGATATCATCGCATCGCTGCGCCGTGCCGGGTTCCGGCAGATCCTGATCGTGAACGGCCACGGCGGCAACAATCCCGTGGGCGCACTGGCACAGGAGCTGATTGCGGAATACGGCGATATCTCGATCAAGTTTCACAACTGGTGGAACGCGCCCGAGACCTGGGCCAAGATCCAGTCGATCGACCCCACGGGCTCGCACGCAAACTGGATGGAAAATTTCCCGTGGACGCGCCTGGCCCATGCGAAGGCTCCCGACGGTGAAAAACCGATCGTCAATATGGCTTTGATGAAGGCCAGCCCACCCGCGCAAACTCGCGCCTTGCTAGGCGATGGGTCGTTCGGGGGTCCGTGGCAGCGGCCCGATGCGGACATGCAGGAGATCTGGGATACCGGTGTCACTGAGACGCGTGCGGCCCTTGAGGGCCCCTGGGCTGATCTGAGCCATGGATGATCCGCTTCTGATTTGGGGCGCGGGGGCCATCGGCGGCATCCTTGGGGCCTACCTCGCCCGCGCAGGTGTCCCGGTCCTGATGGTCGATATCGTCGAGGAGCACGCGATTGCCTGTTCGACCACGGGCCTGATGATCGAAGGGCCGGTCGAGGAATTCCGTCAGGTGGTGCCTTGCGTCACGCCGGCCCAGCTCACCGGGAGGTACTCCCGGATCATCCTCGCCGTCAAGGCACACGCCACCGAAGGGGCGCTGGCGCAGCTGATGCCGCATCTGGCCGAGGATGGCTATGTTCTGTCTGCACAGAACGGGCTGAACGAGCGGGTGATCGCCCAGCACGTTGGTTCAAAGCGGACGATCGGCGCCTTTGTGAACTACGGCGCTGACTGGACCGGACCGGGCCGCATCCTTTTTGGCAATCGCGCAGCGGTGGTTGTGGGGGAAATTGATGGTGAGGTGCGTCCGCGTACGAAAGAGCTGCACAAACTGTTGCAGATCTTTGAGCCCGAGGCGGTGCTCACCGATGATATCTGGGCCTATCTGTGGGGTAAACTCGGCTATGGGGCGATGCTCTTTGCCACGGCGCTGAGCACGGACAGCATGACCGTCAATTTCGCGGACCCTGAGCGTGGTCCCGCGCTGATGGGACTGGCGCGCGAAGTGATACGCACCGCCGTTGCCGAAGGGGTCGAACCAAAACCCTTCAACGGGTTCGAGCCAGCCGCTTTTATGCCCGGCGCCAGTGACGACGCTGCCCTCAAAAGCCTTGCCGATCTGGCGGTGTTCAATTCCAAGACTGCCAAGACCCATACCGGCATCTACCGCGACCTTGCCGTACGAAAACGTAAGACCGAAGTCGATCCTCAGGTCGGGACCGTGGCGCATATCGCGCAGAGCCACGGGATCGAGACGCCGCTTCTATTGCGGTTGGTTGAACTTATCCACGACATTGAAGAGGGCCGCCGAGAGATGTCGACTGAGACTTTCCACGAGCTGACCAAGGTTTTGCCATGACCGCGCGCGTGGCTCTGGTCACGGGCGTCGTCGGCGGGATCGGCGCGGCGATCGCGCGCCGTCTGGCAGACGATGGCACACATGTCGTCTTGACCGATCTGCCGGGCGATGCGCTGGAGGCCGTGGCCGGCCGGCTGGGTCTGCCCGCCATCGGGGCCGATCTGGGCGATGCCTCCTCGGTCAGGGCGCTGCGCGACCGGACGCTCGCTGAGCATGGCGCGCCCGACATCCTCGTCAATGCGGCAGGCGGCGTGCGCAACCAGGTCGGCACGCCGTTGGAGGATGTGGATCCCGCCGCGTGGCACAGCATCTTCGCCATCAACGTCGATGCCACGCTCTATCTGGCGCAGGCGCTTGTGCCCGCGATGAAAGTGGCGGGTTGGGGCAGGATCGTCACCATCAGCTCCGGCGCGGGGTTGCGCCCGAGCCTCACGGGCATCCACGCCTATACGGCGGCCAAACACGCACTGGTCGGCCTGACCAGACAGCTCAGCCTCGAGTTGGGACAGCACGGGATTACAGTCAACTCCATCGCCCCAGGATTTGTGCTCTCGAACCCGGCCACCCAGCGGCAGTGGGAGGCTTATGGGCCAGAGGGACAGGCCCAACTGGTCAGCCAGATCCACACGCGCAGATTGGGCATGCCCGAAGATATCGCGGCCGCCGCTGCCTTCCTCACCGGGCCGGAGGCGGGGTGGATCACAGGCCAGATCCTGAGCGTCGACGGCGGTAGAACCTGAAGAGAGATACCATGACCGATTCCGTTCTCTCCTATGCACTTGACCATGAGCCGCAACTGATCGCGGATCTCAAAATACTGGTGTCCTATCCGTCCGTCGGCGCGGATCCGGCGATGGCACCAGGTATGGAAGACGCGCGCTTGTTCATCGAGGCGCGTATCAACGCGATGGGATTTCAAAACGCACAACGCCTTACACCGCCGGGTGGCAGCGGTCAGGCCGCGCTTTTTGCCGAACGGCTGGATGCGCCGGGCAGACCCACGATTCTCGTCTATGCCCACTATGACGTGCAACCGCCTGATCCACTCGATAAATGGCTCAGCGCGCCGTTCGAAGCAGTAGAGCGGGACGGAAAGCTTTTCGGACGCGGCATCTCCGACGACAAGGCGCCCATGATAATCGCACTAGATACGCTCGCCGCCTTCATCGCGGTCGAGGGGCGGCTGCCTGTCAACGTCAAGTTGCTCATCGAAGGGGAAGAGGAGACCGGATCCCCCTCGCTTCCCGGCATTCTGGAGACGCACCGCGATCTGTTGGCGGCGGATGCGGTATTGTCGGCCGACGGCGCACGCTGGCGGCCCGATCTGGTGGCGCTCAACGTGGGGTCACGCGGCAATACCGGATTCGAGATGCGGGTGCAGACAGCAGCCCAGGACCTTCACTCGGGGCGCTATGGCGGCATTGTAGCCAATCCATTGCATGTGATGGCGGGCCTTGTTGCGGGTCTGCACGATGCGCAGGGGCGGATCACCGCGGCAGGATTTTACGACGGTGTGGCCGAGCCGACAGCGGCCGAACGCGCCGAATTTGCGGCGATCCCCTACGACGAAGCCGCTGCCTTTGGCGCGATCGAGGCGCAGCCCAGAGGCGAGGCGGGCTACTCCACGCTGGAGCGATTGTGGATGCGCCCCACACTGGACGTCAACGGGATGTGGGGCGGCTATACCGGGGTGGGGTCCAAGACCGTGATCCCAAACGAAGCTTTTGCCAAGCTGACCATGCGCCTTGTGCCCGGACAAGACCCGCAGCGCGCCAAACAATCGGTGATCGACCACTTGCGTGCGCAGTTGCCGCCCTTTGCCACTCTGGAAGTTTACGCGGACCGTGGGGAAGGCGGTGCCTATGCCGTGCCACCGGATCATCCGCTGCTCACCGCTGCGGGCGCCGCACTGGAGCAGACCACCGGTCAACTTCCGCTGAAGGTGCGCATCGGCGCGTCCTTGCCGCTGACCGAGATCGTGCACCGCATTTTAGGGATCGACACGGTCATGTTCTCCTTCGCCATCGCCGACGAAAATTTCCATGCCCCGAACGAATTTTTCCGCCTATCGTCCATCACCGACGGATTGGCGGCATGGACCCAGATCCTTCGCCAGATCGCAGACATCACGCCCGACGCATTTGCGCCCTACCGCCGCAGGTGACGGCGGCGGCAGACATCAACAACCCCTATGGCGCGGCGCTCCTGATCGCGGCGGCGGGGGTGTTCACTGCCGATGTCACGGTGTTGCGCTTTCTCAGCCCCGAGGTGCCTTTTGCCCTAATCATCTTTGCCCGCTCGCTGAGCCAGCTTGTCATCGTGGCGCTGTGGATTGCGGCGCGAAACCCTGGGCTCTACAGCTCCGCGCGGTGGCCAAAACTGGTTTTGCGGGGCCTTACGAGCTTGGTGTGCTGGTGGCTCTATTACGCCAGCTTTCAGACGCTCGAACTGAGCCTTGCCTCGACACTCACGTTCACTTCATCGCTGTTCGTGGTCGCGATGGCGCCAGTTGTACTGGGTGAGCGTATCGGGGCAAAACGCGCGATGACGACCTTGGCGGGCTTTGTCGGTGTGCTTATCGCCAGCGGTGTGGATGGGTTCACGGTCGAGACAGGTGCGCTGCTGGGGCTCGGTTCCGCCTTTGCCGCAGCGATTCTGGTTTTCCAGAATCGCTTACTGGCCCGGACCGAGCATACAGCGACGATCATGTTCTGGATTGGACTGGTAGCCACCATCGGCACGCTGCCCGGTGCCGTTGCGGGGTGGACAGTTCTCACCCCGTACGACGGATTTTTGCTGCTGACGGCCGGGACGCTAGGGACGGTCGGCATGCTTTTCACCGTCGAGGCCTACCGATTTGGCGAGGTTTCTGCGCTAGCCTCGTTTCCCTACGTCCGCATCCTGTTCGCGCTGGCGGCGGGGTATTTTCTGTTCGGCGAAACAGCCTCCCTGCGGGAAGTGCTGGGTGCGGTGGTGATCGTCATCTGCGGACTTGCAGCCCACGAATACCGTGGCAAAGCAAAACCGCTCGGCAGAAATTCGTCGTAATCGCCGCAAGAAGGGAACCCACACATGAACCGGTTGGCAACGGAACTGAAAAAGCGTTTCTAACATCAAGTTTATACAAGTTTAGCGCGCAACAGGTTCGCGGTACTGGTATGGCTCTCAAATCAGGAGACACGGATGACGATCAAAACTGCGCTAATTGGCTTGGGTAGCATGGGCCAGCGTATGCTCGAGCATATGGGCCAACAC
>JAGXHD010000124.1 GCA_024636395.1 Sulfitobacter sp. | reverse complement strand
TAGATCACCAGCACGATAGACGGCGGGATCAGGATGCCCAGCGTGCCGCCTGCCGCGATTGAGCCTGCCGCGACCTCGTCGGGGTAGCCGCGTTTGCGCATCTCCGGAATCCCCATCTTGCCGATCGCCGCACAGGTGGCCGGGCTGGAGCCCGACATGGCAGCGAACAGCGCGCAGGCGCCTAGATTGGATACCACGAGACCACCGGGCACACGCGTCAGCCAGCGCTCGAGCGCCTCGTAAAGATCGGGGCCTGCCCTGGTCGAGGAGATCGCCGCCCCCATGATGATGAACATCGGGATCGACAGCAGCGCAAAGCTGTTAAGCTCCCCGTAGAAGAGCTCCGGCAGGGCCATGAGCGAGCGCGTGCCGTCGAATACAACCAGAAAACCGGTGGCAACGATCAGCAGGCCGGTGGCCACGGAGACCCCCGAAAAAAGCACCACAATGGTACAGAGGGCGACGAGGCCCCCGACAGCAAGCGGATCCATCAATGCCTCCGGTCTTGCGCCGCAACGGGCGCGATAATGTCATCGCCGCGGATGACCATCCACAGGTCGGCGGCGAGTTGTAGCAGAAAGAGGCCAAAGCCCAGCGGCACGGAAAGATAAGGAATCCAGAGTGGTACCGCCCAGATTGTCTCGGACTTCCAGCCGCGCTTCCAAGCGAAATGCCACATATCGTAGGCGTAGTAAAACATCAGGACGATCATGGCGCCCGTGAGGACCAGCGTGAAGATCGACAGCAGCCTGCGGCCTTTCGGGCCCAGCAATGTAGGCACCAGATCGACCCCCACATGCCCCTTGAGCTTTTGCACATAGGCCAATCCGAGCAGCGTCGCGGCGATCATCAGGTAGATCACGGCCTCGGTCTGCCAGATTGTCGATTTGCCAAGCACCGCACGGATAAAGATCATCTGGCACGTGATCAGCACGGCGGCGAGGATCATGAACGACGCGATGACGCCCGTAGCCGTCGAGACGTAGCCGATATAGCGCACGAGTGCAGGCGTCGAAGAAGCAGAGCTTTCCACAAGGCATACTTTCAGTTTGGTATAGTGAGACGCCCGCCGGAAGCCCCGGCAGGCGCGGGTCGCATTAATCGACGGCGAGCGCCATATCGAGCAGCTTCTGGCCATCGGGTGTGCTGGCGATAAAGGCCGGGTAGGCTGAAGTCGCGGCTACGTCGCGCCATGCGTTGAAGTCCGCTTCGGTCATTGCACCCAGCTCAACGCCGGAATCGGAGAAGGCCTTTGCCGCGATATCATCGCCAAGTTTGGCCTGCTCGAGATAGAAGGCCTGCGCCTTTTCACCCGCAGCTTCCAGCGCCGCCTGCTGTTCTGCGCTCAACCCGTCGAAGGTGGTCTTGTTGATCAGCAGCGGCTGGTACATGAACCACAGGGCGTATTCGCCGGCAGGTGTGTAGCAGGTAAGCTGCTCGTAGAGGCGAAAGCTTACAAAGCTCTCCGACGATGTGTTGGTCGCGTCCAGAACTCCAGATTGCAGGGCTGGATAAATTTCGGACGATGCCATCGACGAGATCGAGGCACCGGCAGCCGCCAGCATTTCCTCGAACGACTTACCCGCCGCACGGATCGAAATGCCCGCTACATCTTCCGGCTTGGTGATGCAGCCCTTGTTGGAGCCGAAGCCGCCCGCAAGATAGCCGTGCACCAGCACCTTAACGTCGTCGGCAGCCATGATGTTTTCGATCTCCGCCATGAAGGGCGAATTGGAAAGACGGTCCCCATGATCATGGTTTTTGACCAGACCGGGCATCAGTGTCAGGTTGTAGGCTGGTTGCTGGCCGCCTGCATAGGACAGCGGCAACACAGTCATGTCGAGCTGGCCGCGGCTCAGCGGGGTGTATTGCTCGCGTGCTTTGAACAGGGTCTGGTTAGGAAAAATCTGGACCGTGAGATCCACCCCTGCCGCAGCCACATCCTCGGCCAGCATCTGGGCCACCTGATGGCGCACGTCGCCCTCTGCCCACTGGTGCGACAGGCGCAGCTCCTCCGCTGCAACGCTTCCAGCAATTACACTAGCAGCCGCTGTCGCGGCGATAAATATAGATTTCATGTCATCCTCCCAAATGACGCCAGCGCGAAAACTTTTCGGCCGCACGTTGATCGACAATCAAATATTCTGCATCCTTGGTCAACTGTTTTGTATACAAGGAATTGAATATTGCACTCTGGCTTGCGACATAGGATATATTTTACATGGAAGTTTTGCGCGCCAACCATATTCTCGAAGATCTCGAACAGATGATCGTGACCGGCCAGTTCGCCAACGGCGAACGGCTGGACGAAATCCGGCTTGCCGAGCATTTCGGCGTCTCGCGCACGCCGATCCGCGAAGCGCTGCACAGGCTCGGTATGTCGGGTCTAGTCGAACACCGTCCGCGCCGCGGCGTTTTCGTCATCGAGCCGGGAGCGTTCGAGCTGGTTCAGATGTTCGAGGCGATGGCAGAGCTTGAAGCGTCTTGCGGGCATCTGGCGGCCAAACGGATCAGCGAACCACAGATTGCTGCTCTACGCGCGACCGATGCCCTGTGCCGCGCGGCGCTGGCAGCAAACGATCCTGATGAATATTATACCCACAACGAAAAATTCCATCAGCAAATCTATGATGCCGCGCAAAGCAGCTATCTGGAGGATCTGGCGAAGAAATTGCAAAAGCGCCTCAAGCCTTACCGCAGGATGCAGTTACACCTGCGCGGCAGGCTGGAGCAATCCATGATCGAGCACGGGGAGATTCTGCTGGCGCTGTCGCAGGGCGACAGTGCGGGCGCGGCGGATGCGTTGCGCGGCCATGTGGTCGTGCAGGGCGAGAAATTCCACCACCTTCTCAATCATCTCAAGGCGACCCGCTGAAACGGCCGCATTTCGGGTTCTTGCGGAACGCTACAAGTGGTTCGTTCGCGTCTAAGCCCTGAAAACGATTCCAAAGCCGTACCATCCTTGTGAAGCAGATCGTCGCAAGCGGGTCTCAGAACGACGTCCGCAACCCAAAGCTGACCGATCTGTTCGAATAGCTGTTGAGCGTCTGGTTCGATCGGTTCTTCTCGAACTTCAGCCGCAGCACCGGCGAAAACGGTCCGATCTGAATCTTCGAATTGTAGACCTGTGCATCGAGGGCGATAGACCGGTCGCTGCGCCGCGTCCCGGTGAGCGCGTTGATCCCGTCCCGCCGGTCCAGACCTGCCGTTAGATCCACTCCGGCGACGAGACCTCCCTTGAACGCGTAGGTGCCCCCTAGGGACAGGGCGCCCTGCACGCCCGACTGCACCGCGCTGCTTGCATCCGTATGCAGAACGTATCCCCGCGCGTGCATAAGGGTATTGGACGCAAGTGCATAAGAAAATTGGGCATCTAACTGAGTCCGCATCCCGTCGGCAACTGGGAAAGTGTCGTGGCGCATTCGGTACCGCTCGGCGCCGAACCGCACGAATGCACGCTCACCCAAAAGCGTGCTGTAGTTTCCGTAAGCGCCGTATCTCTTGTTATAGGGGGATCCTGCCGCATGGGTTGTGCCAATGAGGGCTCCGCCTTCGATGAATTTATTGGCGCCGGGCGAATAGCGAAGACCTGCACGGGCCAATATTTGCGTCTCACGCAACGCTGCATCCTCGTAATAGCGGATAAGCGTATCGAAAGAGAAGCTCGCTTCGAGGTTTTCGGCTAATCGCGGGCGATACGTGACACCAGCGCTGATGACCGCACCTGTGGCAGATTTTTCGCGCAGGGCATCGGGGACGGGAAGGATGAGCCCGCCCACATCGACGCTGCCTGCCGCCGTTCCTTTGCCCGCGTTCGTCGATGGCTCAAGTCCGAACCCGAGACGGAACGACACCGTTTTGCGCGCGGCGATCCGGGCCAGCGTGGTATCCACGGCGCGGCGCTGCTCATCGGACAGCTGTGCCCCGCGAGCCTGTATGAAATGATACTGAGCCCGTCCGTCGCGGCCCAGAAGATAGAGCGCATAGGCCAGCTCGAGCCGGTAGAGGGCCACGTCGGGATAGCTGCGCACCAACTCTTCGAGATATGGCAGCGCCGCAGCCGGATTTTTTAGCGCCATCTGCTCGTTTGCCCTCAGCCATGCTTCGGGGATGGGCTGCTGCACCTGAGCCCGAAGCGGGGACGCGAGCGCTATCACCGAAGCGATGAGAAGGCATGGAAGAAAATAATGGCCCCCCTTACGGGGAGCCACTCGCTTTTTCAGAAAATTGCTTTTGAAGAATTTCACGTAACGGTTAATCTCGGTCCACGTAGAATGTACCGGCGCCGCCGATGCCAAAACCGACAGCCGCCTCATCGCCCACCAGCATTGCCGCCGTACCCGTAGCCGCTGTTGCATTCGTACCGACAAACGCGCCGGTCAGAACCAGCTGCGCAGTGCTGCTTTCGTTGTTCACAGATTCTGTCAGTGTGCCCCGCAGTGCACCGATAAGGTTCCCCTGGGTGATAGAACCTATGATGGGTACGGGTGTATCCGACTGCGTCACGATATTTGGGTCGGTCGTATTTGCACTGTCGAGAGTGCCCGCCAGTGTAACGGCCTGCCCGTCAACTTCTCCTTCGAAATTCGTCGCTGTCCCACTCAGTGTACCTGCATCAAAGTTTGCGGCGAGGGCGACGTCGCCGACAAAGAAACCATTTGCAGCACTGGCACCGGGTAGCGTCGTCTCGAGCCGCGTTTGGCCAGAATAGTTAACCGTGCCGGTCTGACGTTGTGTTTGCGGGCCAAGCTGCTGGACGCGGTTGAGTTCGGTGCTGTAATTGCCGCCACCGCCCGGCCGGCCACCGGCCGCAATGCCGCCTCCGTTGCCAAGGCATGCACTCAGAGACACGCATGCCATAAGTGCCGCGCTGCCACGCAAAATCAGTTTTCCGTTCATTAGTTCCCCCAGAGAAATTGGTACTCAGCCCACGGCGCATACCGGGCGAGCGTTTCAAAATGCGGTGCAGGGCATTGTTTTATATGATGCTAAGCACATGAGACAGTAGAGAGCGCGGTGCCGATAGGGTCACTCCCCCGTTCGTGGGGTATTGTGCAACCTGTGATTTAAAATCTCACGATTTCCGGCCGTTATCCGAGAGTAACCCCAACCGGCTCGCATGGATTGCCGCTTCGGCCCGGTTTGAAATTTCCAGCTTTCGATAGACGGATTTGATGTGCGTGATCACTGTGCTGTCGGCAAGGCCGAGTGCAGACGCCACATCGGACACCCGTAATCTGCGTGCGATCAGGCCCAGCACTTCTGTCTCCCGCCGGGTCAGCTTTGCGGTGCCCTCGTAGTTCGGGCCGGTCAGCTGGAAGTGGTGCATAATGCGGCGCGCAATTTGCGGGCTGAGCGGCGGCACACCGCTGAGCAACAGCCGCAATTGGTTCTCCAGCACCTGCTCGGGTTCGCTTTTGAGCAGATAGCCCTGCGCACCGGCAGCAAGCGCCGAGACGATGGCACTGTCGGCTGCCATCACAGTAGTCACGACAGTTATGCAGGCAGGCTGGTCCCGGTTCAACCGCCGCAGCAGCGTGGTGCCGTCGCCGTCGGGCAAGCTCAGATCGACCAGCGCCAGATCGAATTCGATATCTCGACACGCTTGCTCTGCGCCCCGCACAGTAGCCTCTTTAACGATGCGGGGCGCGGAAAAGATCTTCTCTACGATAGCAGCCAACGATTCACGCGACTGGCGGACATCCTCGAGGATGAGAATCGTGCCGATCACACCGGTTCTTCTTTGCGCTTACGATCAAGCCGTGTCGGAACCATCACCTCGATCCGCGTGCCCTGCGCGCCACCCCGTCTGCTGCCGATCTCGCCCGACCCCATCAAAACCTCCGCCCTCTCCATCATGTTGGGAATACCGTTCCCGCCGCGCGGCAGGCTTTGCTCGGGTAGCCCCTTGCCGTCGTCCTCGATCACCAGCGTGATCTGACCGGCCTCAAGCCTGAAGATGACCCAGACAGTCGCGGCATCGGAGTGCCGCAGAATATTGGACACAGCTTCGCGCAAAATCGAGCGCAGACCATTGACCAGTTCGAAGGAAATTGTAGTCCCCTCCTCCGATTCCGCATCCAAAGGCGCGGTCCATTCAAGGCTGACGCCGTGAACATCCAGCCGATGCACGGTTTCCGTGCGCAAATCAGCCAGCATGGGCGCAAGGGGATATTCCGCCTTGAAGCCATCGTTGATGATGGCGCGCAGATCCTTGAGGCTGTCGCGCAGCAGATCGTCCTTGCGCGAAACCTCCGGTGAATGAAGTGCCGTCAGCAATTGCGCCCCGATATTGTCATGCACATCACGGCTGATCCGGTCCCGCTCCAGTATCGCGCCCCGCTCGTAGGCACGCCTGCTGTCGGCGGCAAGCTCATGCATCTCGATCATGTTGGCTGCCACATCGACATCCTCGGGCGAAAAGAGCCGCCGCCCTTTTTGCGCATAGCACAAGCGGCGCGGCTCAAGTCCGTCGATGCCCGGGATCAAAAGTGCCAGCCCGTTTTCGGAGATACGTGGCACATCGACATCGCCGGTCATTTTCTCGGGCGGGGCCAGCGGCGCAAAGACATCTACCAGCAAGCTGTCCCAGCGCAATGCATGCGCGCGGGTTGTGGGCGAGAGGGCTGTATTTACGATATCGGCCATACGCCCCTTGAGAGAGGCGCTCCGCCGTGTGAGCAGGATCCTCAACAGCAGCTGCCGCAGGGGGAAATACAAAAAACCCGCGATCAGAAGCGCCACGCCCAGGCTCACCCATGCCTGCTGCTGTAAGAAGCGAATGAGCAGGATATCAAGTACGATGATCAGGATCATGCCCGACAACCAGAGCCAGATATAATAGGACCAACGATCGAGATTGAACACCTTATACCGGAGCACCCCCAGAGCGAGCCCGACGTGCATAATGTTGAAAAAGCTGAACGCGATGCTCTGCGGGATCAGGGTCTCCTCGCTGATGCCGAGCGCGATTGGCATCGGCACAAGCGCGATAAACAAAGAACAGCCGACCAGCGACACGAGGATGAACCAGCGCAGGCCCGCACGGTTGAGCGGCTCACGGCGACTCAGATACCACTGCACGACGCCAAGGATCACCGCGACCAGCATTTGCGAAAGCACCGCGAAGCCCAAGATATTATCAGGCGGCAAATTCAGTATATTCAGCGCGATCGCGATCCCGTACACCATCAGCGGGATCAACAGCCAGACAGGCCGGAACATCGGCTTGGGATATTGCGAGAAAAGCCCTACTAGCGCGATCCCGAACGAAATGGCGCCAAAGGCATTAATGCTCGACGACATATGGAATAAAGGGCCATCGAGCGCGATTTGACGTGTCGAGTAAATCGCGGCAGCATTTGCAAAGACAGGCACAAAAAGCGCCGTGAGGGCAAACATCCGCGCGCCCCAATCGTCGCGCCGCAGGCTGATCACCCATCCGCCAATCAGAAGCGATACCATCCCGACACCGATCTGGAACCAGAATTCCCAGGGTAAATCCCCGACAGTACGCCCGCGCACATCAAAATCATTCGCGCCGATCGTGCCATCGGCAAAGGCATATCTGACGAAAACCTGCGGCTGGTTTAGTTGCGCGCGGATCTGGCTCTGCCGGACGCGAAACTCCTGGATCGCGCGATAGCTGCCAAGCTGGTCAGGCTCGTCGATCAGATCGCTCGGAAGCAGAGTGGTCTCTCCCAACTGCGTAGGAACCGCGCCCTCCGGTAGGTCGATGTGAGGCTGTCGTAACGCGATCCAGAGCGCTAGCGCTGTCATCACGAACCCAAAGAGCACTGCACCGATCAATACAAACGCCGGTGACATGTTTTTATAATCTGTGCGCATCAATACTGGCTATTGGTTTGAAGGGTAAAGTAAATACCCCGAACAGGGGATGGACAGGCAGCCGATCCGCGCACTCCCCTGCAACGCTCCCTGCCCGATCATCATGTTGGCACAGTCGCATTTCTGCGGCCAGAGATTTTGCGGCTAAAAAGGGCTTCACGCTCTTGCCGGGCCAGCGACGCGATCCGGATGCTTCACACAGGCATCAATCCCCGAATTCAGGCCCTCTTCTGAGGCCGAGAAAGACATATCCGAAGCGCCAAAGGGACGCTGCCTCGCCGGGACAGGCGCGCAATAGGCTTCAAGCACGTTGAAGTAGTGCTACCGTAGGCCGAACATACAGCATCCCCCCACGCTGATCTGCCCAACCGGCTTTTGGGTCGCACCGTCAAGCTCGCGGAAACACTGATCATCCTTCTTTTGCTACCACACGCGGCATCTGTAGATTTGCGAGAAAATAATTTGGGGTCCGCCCCGAGTTTTTCCTGATATGCACTTGCTGTCTGTTTCGGCATGGCCTAGAGAGACCACATTGGCGCGGGATGGAGCAGCCCGGTAGCTCGTCAGGCTCATAACCTGAAGGTCGTAGGTTCAAATCCTACTCCCGCAACCACTTTTACCGAACAACCGCCGATAAATGGTCCAGCCTCTGGCTGGGCCAATCCTACAAGGGCCGTGATGGCACCATAGAGTTCGATCTGGGTGCCGCTTTCGGTTTCGTGGACAGTCACAGCTTCGATCAGACCACGTATGGTATCTAGCGCCATTGGGCGGATATCTGGATCGGTCAGCGTTTCTGACAATTCCTCTACCTTGCGTCGATATATTTCACTCAGTTGAGGATGTAACCGTACCGGAGACGGCTTGGGTTCAGCGAGTTTGGCGTCAAGAGCTTCGCGCTGCGCTTCGAGCTCTTCAAGTTTTGCTTTCAATCCGGTTGTGCGCAGGCCGTCGGCGATAGCTTCATATAAGCCATCCAATCGGCGGACTAGTTTGCCCTGCTCAGCCTCAAGGCGCACGCGCTCAGCGCTTTCTTCTGCGCGTCCAGTGTTCATCTCCCGACTGACGGATGTGATAAAGGCT
>JAGXHD010000123.1 GCA_024636395.1 Sulfitobacter sp. | reverse complement strand
GCGATATCGAGCGTAACCCGGTCGTACACGCTTTTGCGATACTCTATGCGGACGGCCGCGTGGATCTGTTCGCGGAGCCTTCGAAGTTCGACGGATTGGCAGATCATCTCGGGCCCGAAATCACACTGCATGCGCCCTCGGAATTTTTGACAGCTCTCAAGGTGTTGCAAGGGCCTGTGCGGATCGATGCGTCAAGCGCGCCGCAAATTATCGCGGAAACTCTGGGCGAGACCGCAGTGAGCGGTGACGAGCCCTGCGCCCTACCCAAGGCGCGCAAAAACGCAGCCGAGATCGAGGGCGCTGCACAAGCCCATCTGCGCGACGGCGCCGCTCTGGTCGAAATGCTCTGCTGGCTCGATGCGCAAGCCCCAGACAGCATCACCGAGACACAAGTCGTGACGCAACTGGAAACGCTGCGGCGGCGCGACAACGGCTTGCAGGATATCAGCTTCGAAACCATCGCGGGCACCGGCCCGAACGGCGCGATCATGCACTACCGTGTTACGCAGGAGACGGACGCGCAGCTTGAGGAGGGTCACCTGATCGTGCTCGACAGCGGCGGCCAATATCTCGATGGCACGACCGACATCACGCGCACCATCGCGATCGGCACGCCTCCACCAGAGGCCTGTGCGGCTTTTACCCGCGTTCTGGCGGGGATGATCGCCATGAGCCGCCTGCGCTGGCCGCGCGGCCTTGCGGGCAGCCACATCGAGGCTGTCGGGCGGATGCCGCTCTGGCTCGCCGGACAAGACTTCGATCACGGGCTGGGCCACGGCGTTGGCGCGTATCTGAGCGTACATGAAGGTCCGCAACGATTGAGCCGCGTTAGCACTGTTCCGCTCGAGCCGGGGATGATCCTGAGCAACGAGCCCGGTTATTACCGCGAGGGGGCATTCGGCATTCGGATCGAGAATTTGCTGGTGGTACAGGACGCGCCGGCCCTGCCCGGCGGCGATGCCCACCGCGAGATGCTCGACTGGCGCACGCTGGCCTATGCGCCGATTGACCGGCGGTTGATTCTGCCGGATCTTCTGGAGTCCGGAGCGCGGGACTGGCTCAACGCCTACCACCGCGACGTTGCGACAAAGATCGGCCCGCGGGTTACGCCCGCTGCCAAACAGTGGTTAGATATTGCAACAGCGCCCATTTGAGGCGCGGAATTTTCGGGGGGTTACATGACTGGTCATATTACAATTCGCAAGGCTGCGGGGACGTGGACCGTACGCGCGGGCGGTGCAGTGTTGGGCGAAAGCTCGGATGCGCTTGAACTGGTCGAGGGAGATTATCCACCTGTGATATATTTCCCGCGCGAGGATATCGCGATGGCTTTTCTCGACCCAAGCGACAAGACTTCGCACTGCCCCCATAAAGGCGATGCGCGGTATTTTAGCGTCGTGACGAAAAGCAGGACACTGAAAAACGTCGTCTGGTCCTACGAGACGCCGAACGAGCCCGCGGCGCAAGTGCGCAACTATCTGGCCTTCCACAACGTGGAAGAGGTCACTGTCGAGCAAATCTGAGCCCACAGGCTCAGGAATGCTCCTCCGCCGCCGTGGCCGCCAAGGCGCGGTTATAGGCATTGAGCGCATCCACATGGAAGAGCGCACCTAGTAACTCCGGCGGGGCGGCATCGGCGGATAGGGTGACAACGGGCAGGAACGGCATACCGGTTTTCTCGAAAACCGGTATGGCCGTCTCCAGCGTGGCGGCGCCATCCAGATATTGCCCCTCACCGATCATTTCCCAGCAGCGATCAGGGTCCGCCGCGCGGGGATGATCGAAAGTACGCATCGTCTTCGCTGCCGTGAACATCGCCAAGAGATAGGCCTGCGGACCGGCGGCAAGGTGGATGCCGCGCCGCTCGATCTGGGTCAGGAAAAAGCTGCGGTCGACGAGGTTTGACGAAAGAGCAGTCGACATGCTGACCGCGACCATCACGGCCAAACCTGTCTGCCAGTCCCCCGTCAGCTCGAACACGATCAGTGTCGTCGAAATCGGCGCTCCCAGCACCGCGGCCGCCACAGCCCCCATACCCGCGAGCGCATAAAGCGAGGTCGAACCGGAAACGTCAGGCATGACACCTGTGGCCACAAGCCCGAAGGCCAGCCCCACAAGTGCGCCGACCATGAGCGAGGGTGAGAACATCCCCCCACCCATGCGCCCGCCAAGCGTGATCGCCACGGCCAGCACTTTGAGCACTGCAAAGACCGTCGCCTCATGCAGCGCCAGCTCTCCGGTGAGGGCAAGCGAGGTCGTCTCGTAGCCGACGCCGATGATATGCGGGAACCACAGAGCAATCACCCCCAGCATCGCCCCTGCCAGCATGGGCCGGAAATACCGCGGCAATCTGGTGCGCGCCTGAATGTGATTGCCGATATCATCCGCCCAGAAAATCGCACGCATCAGCACGACGGCCACGAGGCCACAGGTCAGCCCGAGCAGCAGAAAGGCAGGAAGTTCGACATAGAATTGGAGCTCAGTCACAGTGGGCAGCTTGAACTCCGTAACCCCACCGAATTCGATCCGATTGATCACAGTGCCCGCCACGCTCGCGATTACGATGGGGGCAAAGGCATGGACAGCGAAATGGCGCAGCACAACTTCGAGCGCAAAAAGTGCCCCCGCGATGGGCGCATTGAAGCTCGCCGAGACGGCGGCTGCCACGGCGCAGCCCAGCAGATCGCGCCCGGTGATGCCATCCGCATTGATCCGGCGGTTCACCCAAGTGGAGATGACAGCGGCCAGATGCACGACCGGCCCCTCGCGCCCCGAAGAGCCCCCCGTGCCAAGCGTGACCATAGAGGCGAGCGCAGACGCCAGCCCCGCCCGGGTTTCGACGCGGCCATCGTGCAGTGCGGCACCCTCGATCACATCGGCAACTGAGCGGGCCCGCGCATCCGGCGTAAAGCGGTGCAGGATCAGACCGGAAACTAGGCCGCCGAAGGTAGGGATCAGAATGATCCAGTACCACTCCAGCCCGATGATGAAGCTGTGCAAATGCTGTACGTCATCGGTACCGTACAGGTTGGTTTGAAGGAAATAGATGCCTTTGCGGAAAAACAGCGCCGCAAAACCAGCGGCAATTCCGATCAGTAACGCGATGAACCAGAACGTTATCTTTCCCGGCCCCTTATGCCGCAGCACCCGCCAGCCATCGCGGCAGCTGGTGACGGCCAGCGTCATCTGCTGGGAAAGGAAAGAGCGGGCAGGCTCGGTCATCTTGGCCTCGGGTCTGGACGGCAGGGGCGTAGGTTGCCCCAGCGGAAACCATATCGTGTTGGCAGGTGCAAGCGTCAGCTGCCCAGAAGCGCGCGGGCCGCATCGCGGGCGGCATCGGTGATCGTGTCCCCGGCCAGCATTCGGGCCACTTCATCCACCCGCGCACCGCTGTCCAGCGGCACGACGTTGGTCGTTGTCATGCCCTTTGTAACCGATTTCTCGACCCGCCAGTGATGCGCTCCAAGAGCCGCGACCTGCGGCGAATGGGTCACGACAAGGACCTGCCCCTGCGCCGCAATCGCAGCGAGGCGCCGGCCCACGGCATCGGCGGTAGCGCCCCCCACGCCCCGGTCAATCTCGTCGAATATCAGCGTGAGGCCGGATTGGCCCTGCGTTAGGCACACCTTGAGGGCCAACAGAAAGCGGCTCAGCTCTCCGCCCGATGCAATCTTGTTGAGCGGTCCGGCGGGTGCGCCGGGGTTCGTGGCAACAGTAAAGGAGACCGCATCACGCCCCTCGGGACCTGCCATCTCCGCAGTGATCTGCGTCGCGAAGACCGCGCGCTCCATTTTGAGGGGCGCCAACTCGCCACTCACGGCCTTGTCAAGTTTTGTGGCGGCTTTGCTGCGCGCTGCTGTCAGCGCGGTCGCGGCGACATCATATGCAGCCTCGGCGGCCTTCACCTGCGCGCGCAGCTTTCCCTGCTCCGCTTCACCTGCGTCCAGCGCCCCGAGCTTGGCGCGCAGGGTATCGGCAAAGCCCGCCAACTCATCTGGCTGCACCTCATGCTTTCGGGCGAGGCCGCGGATCGCGAACAGGCGTTCCTCGGTATCTTCCAACTCATGCGAATCAAACGACATCGACTCGATCGCGCGCACCACGCCGTCCATGGCCGTATCAAGCTCGATCATCGCCCGGTTGAGCGCGGCCATCGGCTCCTCAAGCGTGCCATCGGCACGGCCCGCAGCACCGTCGAGCCAGCGAAACGCATCGGCAAGCTGCGCCTCCGCCCCGCTGTGTCCCATCGCCTCGTAGGCGTTGACCACATCGGCGCGAATCTTCTCAGCCGATTGCATCGTGCGCCGTTTGATGTCGAGGGCGGCTTCCTCCCCTTCTTCCGGCGCCAGCTTGTCGAGCTCGGCCACGGCATAGCGCAGAAACTCTTCCTCGGCGCGAATCTCGGCTTGGGCCTTCGCGGCGGCGGCCTCTGCCTTGCGGCTGCGCGCCATCTCCGACCACGCAGCCCGCACGGCGGCACGGGCGGCGTCCAAGCCTCCGAATGTATCGAGAATGGTGCGGTGACCGCGCGGGTTGAGCAATCCACGATCGTCGTGCTGCCCGTGCAGCTCCACCAGTGTTTCGCTCAGCGCCCGCAGGACCTCACCAGAGCAGCGACGGTCGTTGACCCAAGCCGTCTTGCGCCCCTCTGCGGTATTGATGCGGCGCAATATCAGCTCGTCGCCTACCGGCAAACCGGCCTCTTCCAGCACGGCGCGCGCAGGATGCCCCTCTGCCAGATCAAACCATGCGGTCACCTCGCCCTGCTCGGCCCCTTGTCGAACCAGATCGGCCCGGCCGCGCCAGCCCAGAACGAACCCCAGACTGTCTAGAAGAATTGATTTACCCGCACCAGTCTCACCGGTCAGCACGTTGAGGCCGGCCTGAAAGCTCAGTTCCAGCCGCTCGATGATCAGCATGTCCGAGATATCGAGACCGCGCAGCATTATCGGTGTTCCGTCACAAACGCGCCGCTGCGCAGGTTAAATCCAGTCGCCCTTCAGCGTTTGACGGTAGATCGCCGACAACCAGTTGTTGCCCAGGGATTTAAGCTCGAGCCCACGACCGGTCAGCAGCTTGTAGCTGTCCTCGTACCACTCCGTTGAGCGGTAATTGTAGCCCAGAATGGCGCCGGCCGTCTGTGCCTCATCCGTCAGACCAAGGCTCAGATACGATTCCACCAAACGGTGCAGCGCCTCCGCCGTGTGCGTGGTAGTCTGGAAATCCTCGACGACCACACGGAAACGGTTGATTGCTGCGGTGTAATGATCGCGCCTGAGATAATAGCGTCCTATCTCCATCTCTTTACCGGCCAGATGGTCGAAAGCCAGATCGAATTTCAGGATCGAAGCGCGTGCGTATTCGCTATCGGGATACCGCTCAATCACTTGGCGCAGCGATTGCAACGCCTGAAAGGTGAGACCCTGATCCCGCCCTACGTCGTCAATCTGGTCATAGTAGCTGAGAGCCAGCAGATACGCAGCATAGGATGCATCATCGTCATCGGGGAAGAAATCAATGAAGCGCTGCGCAGCGGAGCGGCTATTTGGATAATCGGCATCCTGATGATAGGCGAATGCCTGCATGATCAAAGCCCGCTTCGCCCATTCAGAATAGGGATAGAGCCGTTCGATCTCCGCAAAGTAAAACGCCCCTTCGGCAGGTCGCTTGCGATTGAGCTCAAATTCGCCTCGCTCGAAGATCTGCTCGGGGGTGTACGTCTCGAGCGGAATCTCCTGCGGGTTGAAAAAGCTTTTCGTGACGCGACCCGTATCTTGGGTCCCGCCGCATGCGCCAAGCGCCGCGACAGCCACAAGTGTGACGGAAAGACGTCTTGCAGACCTTCCAAAACCCATCGTTGGCTATCCTTATTCTTTTACCGCAGCGTATGTTTCAAGGAGTTACCTCCCGTTTGATCACGGTGTTAGCACAATAATCAGCGGTGCAAAACGCCCATTTCGGACTTTATAAAAAAGCCCGAAGCGTAAGCTCCGGGCTGACCATGAATTCCGGCGGAAGCCAGCTTAGGCGACAGCTGGAATCTCGTTCCATGCGAGGCCATGGCCGGGCAGACGCGCCGCCATGGCGCCATCGCACTCCACCAGACGCACAGCACCCGGCGTTGCAAAAAGCGCACGCAGCAGCGTGTTGGTCAGCGAGTGACCAGCGCGCACACCTTTGTAATGCCCCAGCAGGGGCGCGCCTGCCAAAGCCAGATCGCCCAAAGCGTCCAGCATCTTGTGGCGTACGGGTTCGTCGGCATGGCGAAGGCCGCCGGGGCTGAGTACGACATCACCATCGAAAACAACCGCGTTTTCACCCGCAGAACCACCCAGAGCAAGGCCATTGGCTTGCATCGCATCCACATCCGCTTGGCGGCAGAAAGTGCGGCTATCGCACAGTTCACGGGCGAAGGAGCCATTGTTCATCACCAATGACTTCTGCTGGTGGCCGATGGCCGCATCCGCAAAATCAATT
>JAGXHD010000122.1 GCA_024636395.1 Sulfitobacter sp. | reverse complement strand
GCCACGAAAAACAGCGCAGTCGCATCAGCAAGTGGCATCACCGCAAGGGCAAGAAAATAGGACATATTAGCGATGACCACTAACACGCCGCGGAGCAGATGCAGCAGGGGCATATCCGTGCGCAGCGCCGCCCAGCCCCCTTCGAACTGCAAGAAGACGAAGCTGAACATCAGTGCGATGACAGAGCGAAAAAATACGATCTGATGCAGCGGATACCCGCTCGAGAGCTGCTTGATCAGCATGTCGTTGAGGGAAATGCACAGAACGCCGAAAAGCACGAATGCGATCGCAGGGCCCGCGCTGTTGGAAGGGGTCGACATGGCGGCACCTTCATCAATCCCGTTGCGGCTGTCCAGAAAAATACATAGCGTAAGCGCAGTTGATTTCAGGAGAGCGCACCGATGCAGATGTCAGACACCCGCCAGATCGCCGCCACGCCCGCGCAGGTCTATGCCGCGCTTCTGGACCCGGAGATGCTCAAAGCCTGCGTACCCGGTGCGACCGAGGTCGAAGGCTCCCCCGAAGAGGGGTTCACGGCGACCGTGGTGCAGAAGGTCGGGCCCGTAAAGGCCACGTTTAAAGGCGAAGTGACGATCAGCGATATGGTGCCCGATACCTCGCTCAAGATCGACGGCGCGGGCAAGGGGGGCGCTGCGGGCTTTGCCAAGGGCGGCGCCGATGTGCGGCTGGTCGCGAGCGAGGGTGGCTGCACGCTTAGCTATGATGTGGAAGCCAAGGTCGGCGGAAAGCTCGCACAGCTTGGCAGCCGGATCATCGACGGATTTGCGAAAAAGATGGCAGATCAGTTTTTCACCAACCTTCAAGAGGCGCTTGAGGGCCCCAAAGAAGAGGTTGCTGAAGCGGAGCGCGAAGAGGCTCCCGCCAAAAAAGGATGGTTCGGTCGCGCCAAGTCGTAACGCAGCGGCGGCCTTGTGGTGCGCGGGGCATCCGGTCTAGGTAGGGGCATCTGAACCGGAGACCGCCAATGCCCCCCATCGTCGAGATATCTGCGCTTCGAAAAGCCTATGCAGGCGGGTTCGAGGCGCTCAAGGGCGTTGATTTGCAAATCGCGGAAGGCGAGATCCTTGCTTTGCTCGGCCCCAATGGTGCCGGTAAGACCACCCTTATTTCAACGGTCTGCGGGATTACTACCGCGACATCGGGCACCGTGCGCGTGGGCGGCCATGATACGGTGACGGATTTCCGCGCTGCGCGTGCAATGATCGGGCTCGTCCCCCAAGAGATCAACCTCGAGCCTTTCGAGAAGGTCCAAAGCACTGTCAAATTTTCGCGCGGTCTGTTTGGCAAACCAGCCAATCCCGCGCTGATCGAGAAAATTCTGCGGCAGCTGTCACTTTGGGACAAGCGTGACAGCCAGATCCGCGAATTATCCGGCGGCATGAAACGCCGTGTGCTGATCGCGAAGGCGCTTAGTCATGAGCCCCGCGTTCTGTTTCTGGACGAGCCTACTGCGGGTGTTGACGTAGAGCTGCGTCGCGACATGTGGGAAATCGTGGCCGAACTTAAGCGCGACGGGGTGACGATCATCCTGACGACCCACTACATCGAGGAAGCCGAAGCCATCGCGGACCGGATCGGCGTGATTGCCCACGGAGAAATCCTGCTGGTCGAGGATAAGGCAAAACTGATGGCGCGGATGGGCAAGAAGGAGCTGGAAGTGCAGCTCTCGGAGCCGATTATCGAAATACCTGCATCGCTGGCCTCGGACGCGCTGCGCCTGAACGACGACGGCACTGCCCTGATCTATAGCTACGACACCCGCGGGGAGCGGACTGGTATCACCAAGTTGCTGGCTGAAGTCGCTGCTGCAGGGTTGATCCTGCGCGATGTCGTGACGCGGCAATCAAGCCTTGAGGATATTTTCGTGGATCTGGTCCATGAAGGAGAAGCGCCATGAATTGGACCGCCGTCAAATCTATCTATCTTTTTGAGATGGCGCGTTTCTTTCGCACGATCACGCAAAGTTTTATCTCGCCGGTACTCTCGACCTCACTTTATTTCGTGGTATTCGGCGCGGCCATCGGCAGCCGGATCCAAGAGGTCGAGGGGGTCTCCTATGGCGCGTTCATCGTGCCAGGTCTCATCATGCTTAGTGTGATTACCCAATCCATCTCGAACGCGAGTTTCGGCATCTACTTCCCCAAGTGCATCGGAACAATTTTCGAGCTGTTGTCAGCGCCTGTGAACTTTCTCGAAATTGTCATGGGATATGTCGGGGCGGCGGCGACGAAGGCACTGTTCATTGGCGTGATCATTTTGGCGACCGCTTTTGCCTTTGTCGATTTCGAGATCCAGTATCCGCTCGCCATGGTCGGCTTTCTGGTTCTGACCTGCATCAGCTTCTCGCTGATGGGCTTCATCATCGGCATCTGGGCGGGTAATTTCGAGCAATTGCAGCTGGTGCCGCTGCTGATCATCACGCCCCTCGTTTTTCTGGGCGGGTCGTTCTATTCGATCTCGATGCTTCCGCCCGTTTGGCAGATCATTTCGCACTTCAATCCGGTGGTTTATCTGATCTCGGGCTTCCGGTGGTCCTTTTTCGGCGCGGCTGATGTCCCGATCGGGATCAGTCTGCTGGCCATCGGGCTCTTTACGGCGCTGTGCATCGCCGTGATCTGGTGGATATTCAAAACCGGCTGGCGCATCCGGCAATAATGTTGAGCGCCGCCTTGTTGCGGGCGGCGGGCGGCTCTACATAATGCTACATGAAACAATGGCTTCCCTTTTTGACATCCGACCCGACCGTTGCCGTGATACGGCTCTCCGGGATGATTGGCACATCTGGCCGCGGCGCGCTCAACGACAAGAGCCTGGCCCCCATGATCGAGAAGGCCTTTACCAAGGGCAAACCGGTCGCCGTAGCGCTCGAGGTCAATTCCCCCGGCGGCAGCCCAGTGCAATCCTCGCTCATCGGGGCGCGGATTAGGCGTTTGGCGGATGAAAAGAACATCCCGGTAATCGCATTTGTCGAGGACGTGGCAGCTTCTGGTGGTTATTGGCTCGCGGCGGCGGCGGATGAGATCTACGCTGATCCTTCGTCTGTCGTAGGGTCCATCGGTGTGATCTCCGCAGGGTTTGGCCTGCACGAGCTTCTGGCCAAAAACGGTGTGGAGCGGCGCGTCTATACCGCTGGCAATTCCAAATCCATGCTCGATCCATTCCGCCCCGAGCAGCCCGAGGATGTCGCGCGGCTCAAGGAGTTGCTGGAGGATATCCACGTAAATTTCAAAGAGCATGTGACGGCCCGGCGGGGTGACAAGCTGGTGCAGGATCGTGACCTGTTCACCGGCGAAATTTGGCTCGGACGCAAGGCGATCGAGGTCGGGCTGATCGATGGGATTGGCCATCTCAAGCCGCACCTGCAGGAGCGGTTTGGCAAGAAGGTCAAGCTGCGCCGGATCGCGATGAAGAAAGACTTTCTGAGCCGGTTTGGCGGGCAAATTGTCGGTGATGCGCTGCATGGGGTAGAAGAGCGGGCGCAATACGCGCGGTTCGGCCTGTAATATGATACTCAAGATTGTCGCTCTGTTTTTGGTCTTTATCGGTGTTGTAGGCTGGTTTGGTAAAATGCACTGGATCGGGGGAAAGGCCCTGACCCAGCGAAAATGTACCGGTTGTGGCCGCTACCGCATTGGCAAGGGGCCCTGCGCCTGCGGAGGGAAGCGGGGATGATTGCTGCGTGGCTGCTGTCAGGGCTTGGCCTTGTCATACTCTTGTTGGCGGGTGATGCACTCGTAAAAGGTGCTGTTAACCTGAGCTTGCGGATTGGCATCCCAGCCCTCATCGTAAGCCTTACAATCGTTGCTTTCGGCACCTCCGCGCCGGAGCTTCTCATATCGATAAAAGCGGTGATGAACGATATCCCGGGCATCGCTATGGGCAATGTGGTCGGATCCAACACAGCCAATATCCTTCTGGTCTTGGGCATCCCCGCTTTGCTGGCCACGATGCACACGTCGGAATGCAACACGCGCAAGTCGTTCAACCACATGATCGCGGCCAGTTTGTTGTTTATCGCGCTTGCCTATCGAGGCGTGTTCGACTGGATCGCTTCCATCGCCTTGCTGGCCGCGCTTGCAGCGATGCTTCTCGATGCTGCACGTGATGCGCGGGCACACCGCAAGGCGGACATGGCCGCGGCGGCCGCCGAGGAAGAGGAGCTTGAGGGCGTCGATCCGGACATGCCCTCGTGGAAGATTGGCCTTTACCTCATAGTGGGCCTGATCGGACTTCCCCTCGGTGCGAGCCTACTTGTCGACAATGCCACAATTATTGCCAAGGAGTTCGGGGTCAGCGATACGGTAATCGGGTTGACCCTCGTGGCGATCGGGACGTCGCTGCCCGAGCTTGCGACCACGGTGGTCGCGGCATTGCGCCGTCAGGCAGATGTGGCTCTGGGCAACGTCATCGGATCCAACATGTTCAATCTGCTTGCGATCATCGGGATCGCCGGTTTGGTAGGGCCGATCAGGGTGGACCCAGCGTTTCTGCAGTTCGATCTGTGGGTGATGCTCGGGGCGTCCCTCCTGCTGATTCCATTTGTCTACATGGGGCGTAACATAACACGGATCTGGGGCATCCTGCTGACAGCGCTCTATGCGACTTATCTGTTCATGGTTCTGGCGGGGTAGGGCGGTTTGCTGATGAAACGAGCATTGGTCACCGGCGCGGGAAAGCGACTTGGCCGCGCTATGGCGCTGTATCTGGCGGAGCGCGGATTTGATGTTGCGGTACACTATGCGACTTCATCTGCAGATGCTGATGAAGTGGTATCGCTGATCAAGGGGATGGGCCGCACCAGCGTGGCGCTTCAGGCGGATCTGCTGGAGCTCGACGCGATGGAGACGCTTTTGCCGCGCGCAGCGGATGCGCTGGGGGGCGCTGTGACGTGTCTGGTGAACAACGCGTCGATCTTTGAGCATGACACGATCTCCACTGCCAGCCGTGACAGCTGGGACAGACACATGAACTCGAACCTGCGCGCGCCATTCGTACTCAGCCAGGCGATGATGGCGCAGGGCCTGACCGCTCAGACGGACGACATGGGAGAGCCGGTTGCGTCGGGGCTGATCGTCAACATGCTCGATCAGCGTGTGCGTAAACTGACCCCTGAATTCATGACTTACACACTGGCCAAGATGGGCCTTTGGGCCTTTACCCAGACCGCTGCGCAGGCGATGACCCCTCATATTCGCGTCAACGCGATCGGGCCGGGTCCAACCTTGCAAGGTAGCCGCCAGTCGCAGAAGCATTTTGATGCACAGCGCGCGGCGACGGTGCTCAACCGCGGGGCAAACCCGAGTGATATCACCGCGGCTCTGGGCTATTTTCTGGACGCTCCGGCCGTGACAGGGCAACTGCTGTGCGTGGATGGTGGCCAGCATTTGGCCTGGCAGACGCCGGATGTGCTGGGCGTCGAGTAACTGAGTGCGGCGCAAAAGTTTTGCACGTCCCGATTTCAGTCTGAATCTTTGTTACAGTTTCATGACGTTAGGGGGTGTGGAAGGATGCGGATAGAAAATAGATAATAAAATCAGTGTAGTAAATATATGCCTAATTATTATGCATTTCTGGGAAGCGCCTTAAATCCAATAGAAATTTGTGAAAGTCCAAAAGTTATAGGCAGAGTTATCCACAGGAAAAGTGGACATGTTAATGGTTGCTGTGGCTGCTAAAACGTGGATCGAAGGAGAGAATCAAACAGCATGTCTGACGCGGATAAAATCCAGCCGACCGGCTATGAGGTGATCCAGGGGTATCTCAACACGATCGACAGCTCGCCGGGCGTGTACCGGATGCTCGATAGCGAAAGCCGTGTGCTCTATGTAGGCAAGGCGCGTAATCTGCGCGCGCGGGTCAGCAACTACGCGCGGCCGTCGGGCCACAGTGCCCGCATTGCGCGGATGATCGACAATACTGCCTCGATGATGTTCCTGACGACGCGCACGGAGACGGAAGCGCTGCTGCTCGAGCAGAACCTGATCAAGCAGCTCAAGCCCAAGTTCAACGTACTGTTGCGCGACGACAAGAGCTTTCCCAATATCCTCGTGACCGATACCCACGACTACCCGCAGATCAAAAAGCATCGCGGCGCGAAAAAAGAGAAGGGCGCATATTATGGCCCTTTCGCCAGCGCAGGTGCGGTGAACCGGACGCTGAACCAGCTTCAGCGCGTATTCTTGCTGCGTGATTGCTCCAACAGCCAGTTCGAGACGCGGACGCGGCCTTGTTTGCAATACCAGATCAAGCGGTGCTCGGCGCCGTGTGTGGGCAAGATCAGTGCCGAGGAGTATGGCCAGACCGTGCGCGACGCCCAGAAGTTCCTGTCTGGTAAAAGTACCGGCATTCAGACACGTCTGGCGGCCGAAATGGCGACAGCCTCGGAGGAGATGGAATTTGAGCGGGCGGCGGCTCTGCGTGACCGGATCAAGGCGCTCACCCAAGTGCAGACGACCCAAGGGATCAATCCCAAGGGCGTTGAGGAGGCAGATATCATCGGGCTGCATTTGCAGGACGGACAGGCGTGCGTGCAGGTGTTCTTCATCCGCTCCGGGCAGAACTGGGGCAACCATGATTACTACCCGCGTGTTGGTGACGATGTGGAGGCGGCGGAGGTGCTGGAGGCATTTATCGGCCAATTCTACTACCAGCGCGACCCGCCGCGCCAGCTGATCATGAGCCATGAGATCGAGAATCCGGACCTGATGGCAGACGCGCTTGCGACCAAGATCAATCGAAAAGTCGAATTGCTGGTGCCGCAGCGGGGCGAGAAGGCGGAGCTGGTCGATGGGGCGTTGCGCAACGCACGCGAAAGCCTTGCGCGTAAAATGGCGGAAAGTGCGACCCAGACCAAGCTTCTCAAAGGGTTGGCGGAGGCTTTTGATCTGCCCAAAGTGCCGGAGCGGATCGAGGTTTATGACAACAGCCATATCCAAGGTGCCTTTGCCGTAGGCGCGATGGTGGTCGCCGGGCAGGAAGGGATGACCAAGAATCAGTACCGCAAGTTCAATATTCGCGGCGAGGAGCTTACCCCTGGCGATGATTTCGGCATGATGAAAGAAGTGCTGATGCGGCGGTTCAAGCGCCTGATAAAGGAAGATCCTGAGCGCAAGGAGGGCCATTGGCCCGATCTGCTGCTGATCGACGGAGGCGCGGGCCAGGTGAGTGCTGTGCGCGATATCATGCGTGAATACGGCGTCGAGGATATTCCGATGGTTGGCGTCGCGAAAGGCGTGGACCGTGATGCAGGCAAGGAGGAGTTCTACCGGACCGGCAAGCCGGTGATGGCGCTGCGCCACAATGATCCGGTGCTCTATTTCATTCAGCGCATGCGCGACGAGGCCCACCGTTTCGCGATCGGCACGCATCGGGCGAAGCGCGCGAAATCGGTCGGGGCCACACCGCTCGATGACGTGCCGGGGGTCGGGGCGGCGCGCAAGCGTGCTCTGCTGGCGCACTTCGGTTCTGCCAAAGCGGTCGCGCGCGCCAATCTGCATGATCTAAAGGCTGTGGAAGGGGTTTCAGGGGCATTGGCCGACACGATCTATGCCTATTTTCACGAAAAGGGGTGAGTTACTCGAGCGAATTTCGGCGTGGCGGATCTCAGATTGAGTTAAAAGGAAAAATGAAGCGGAAAGCCCCCGCGATTTTGGTTGAGTTGTGCAAGGCGCACGGGGGTTCGTGCTTTTACGTGATCTGTGTGCGGTGTAGTGTGCCCCTATGAAATGGAACCTGCCGAATATCCTGACTGTGATGCGATTGCTGGCTGCCCCATGTGTGGCGGTTATGTTTTTGTATTTCACGCGCCCTTATGCGGACTGGTTTGCACTTTTGCTTTTCGTCTCGGCCGCTGTGACCGACTGGATCGACGGTTATCTGGCGCGCGCGTGGAAGCAGGAAACCAAGCTTGGCGCGATGCTGGACCCGATTGCCGACAAGGCGATGGTGGTGATCGCCCTGATGGTGATCATAGGGTTTTCAAGCTGGTCGCCCTGGCTCGTTCTGCCCGCGACGGTAATCTTGTTTCGGGAGGTTTTCGTGTCTGGTCTGCGAGAGTTTCTGGGTGACACGGCGGGCACCCTGAAGGTCACGAAGCTGGCAAAATGGAAAACGGCCCTGCAAATGACGGCGATCGCGGTCCTGTTCAGCCAGGGCGTGTTCGAGCATTATCTGGGGATGAGCATTTATGGAATGGACGATGCCATGGTGCAAGCGATCTTGAATGGTATCGAGCAGGATCTGCTGGGCCTGGGCTGGAAAGCACTGGCGATGGAATGGTCTGGGCGGATCGGCTTGTGGCTTTTGTGGCTGGCGGCAGCACTCACGGCTGTTACCGGCTGGGATTACCTTATGAAAGCAATGCCGTATCTGAAGGAGGGGCGCTGATGGATGTCTTGTATTTCGCTTGGGTGCGCGAGCGTATCGGGTTGCCGCGCGAGAAAGTCGAGACGGAGGCCGTGACGGTCCGGGATCTGGTGACGGAACTGCGCGCGCGCGAGGAGCGTTATGCTGCGGCGTTCGAAGATATCTCCGCGCTGCGCGTGGCGCTTGATCAGGAATTGGCGGAGTTCGACGCCCCGCTTGCCGGCGTGCGCGAGGTCGCATTTTTTCCGCCGATGACGGGCGGGTAGGATGAGGATCAGCGTTCAGGAGGCACCGTTTGATCTGGGGCAGGAAAGCGCGGCATTTGCTGCCGGCCACCGCGATATGGGCGCTGTTGTTACGTTTACGGGCATTGTGCGGGACCTGCCGGAAGATCCGATGGAAGCGATGGAAATCGAGCACTATCCGGGGATGACGCAAAAGGCGATTTCCCAGATCGCCGAAGAGGCCCTTGCCCGTTTCTCTCTGGGCGACGTACTGGTGATCCATCGCTACGGCCGTCTGGTCCCTGGCGAGATGATCATGATGGTGGCCACAGCCGCGCGGCATCGGAGCCATGCATTCGAGGCGGCGAGTTTCCTTATGGATTATCTCAAATCCCGGGCGCCCTTCTGGAAACGTGAAATTTCACGTAGTGGTGTGGAATGGGTCGCGGCGACGGACGCGGATGAGGACGCGCTCGCACGCTGGACACCAAGGGCCCCTTGATCCAGATCAAAGTGACTTCGGTCCTTTGCGCGCTACCCTTTTAGACAGCAATTAAATGGAGGACAGGATATGATTACGTCTATCGTTGTAGGTATCGATGGGTCTGACGCTGCCGAGCGGGGCTTGCGGATGGCCTGTGGCATCGCCAAGCAGTTCGGTGCCGCACTCCAGATCATTCACACTCCACGAGATGAAACGGTTGTATATGCCGCAGAGGCGATATCGGGCTTTTACGTCGGCGTGAACGCGGCGCATCAGGAGTTGCTCCGTGAAGCTGCTGAAAAACTGGTCGAGAGAGCCCGGGAAGTTGCAGCCGAAGAGGGGCTCGATAAGTTTGAGGCGCATATCGGGCACGGCGATCCGGCGCGCGATGTTCTGGACCGCGCGGACGCCGCATCAGCCGATCTGATCGTGACGGGGCGGCGCGGGCTCGGAGATCTTGGGGCGCTGGTGCTGGGCAGCACGTCGCATCAGATCAGCAAAGACGCAAAATGCGCCTGTATGACCGTTCCGTGATCCGCAAAAATCAGCTTGCGTGCTGGCTCTCGATATAAGCACGCATTTCTTCGGCCTCGTGTCGCGCATCGCGCAGGCCATCCATTGCAGCGCGCAATTCTGCTTCGGTTTGAGACAGTTGGTTCGTCAGTTCCGCCTCGCGCTGCTGCAGATAGGTGATTGCCTGGTCGCGCGTTTCTTCCGCTTCGTGCAATTCTTGGCTCATGCGGTCAAGCTGTGCAACATCGTCGGAAGCGACGCGGGTAAATCGGTGGAGCAGCCAGTTCGCAAACCAACCCATGCAGAAAGCGACGAAAAGAATGATGGCGGTCGCGAGGACAAATTCAAATCTGCTCATTCTGTAGTGCTTTCTTCGGTCAGGGCGTCGTCGGCTGTATTGCCGTTTTCAGCTTGATCTTCCAGCGTTGTTTCGTCCGTTACAACATCTTCCTCAGCTCGGATGAGCCGAAATTCGATCCGCCGGTTCGCCTCACGCCCTGCTTCGGTTCCGTTATCGGCAACGGGGTTTTCTTCGCCGTAACCTGCCGCTTTGAATGAGCTGCTCAGGACCCGGCGCGCGCGCAATTCATTCAAAACCGATTCCGCTCTGCTCTGGCTCAGGGCGAGGTTCATCTCCTCGCGCCCCTGGCTATCGGTATAGCCCTGAATCTCGAGCTGTAAATCGCCGCAGCGTTTCAGAACGGTGGCGATCTCGTCCATCGTGCCAAGCGCGGAGGCGTCGATCGTTGCAGAACCGGGCTCGAAATTAATCTTGCCTCCTGCGACAATCGCTCCAATTTCGGCTTCACATTCATCCGGGGTCGGTAATCCCAGTACGGGATCGAGCCGCTCTTGGTAGGTCACGTTGACGTCGAAGGATGCCCCTTCGCCGAGCTTACCGGCAAGCAGGGCTGCAATCTCTGTCGAAGCATCGGGATTGCCGGTGTTGCCGGAGAGCACGACACGCTGAGGTGTGACTGTTACGATACCGTTTTCGAGTTGGCCCAATCCTTCTAGCCCGGCGAGGACGCGGGTCGCCCAATCCGAGGGAAGATCATCGACGACACGGGTCGCCGTAAGCACCCTGCTGGAGCCAAAACGCGCTTTTGCAAAGCTTGTGGTCAATTCGCGCAACGCGCTGTCGTTGACGCGGCCGCGCAACTGAACCTGCCCCTGGGGGCTCAGGGTGGCCGTGAATTCGGGCGGACCTGCATCAGGGTCCTGCGCGCGCGGCAGCTTGGCTTCCAATGCAAAGACCTGAGGCAGAGCGTTTTCCAGTTCGCCGACCACTCTGTCGAATTCCGCCTGGCTTCTGTCAGGCGGGGCGAGCAGGGTGATATCGGCGTCCGCAATCGTGAAAGATCCGCCGCCAAGCTTCGATAGCGCGGAGATCGACGCGGTCACGGCATCGGCCCACCGCGGCGTCGGCACACCAAGGCCCACGGTACAGCGCGGATTGACCGCCCCGGCCGCTTTTGCAGCACTCATGATCCGCTCGGAGGCTTCCTCCGTATCGGCGGAGCAGGCGTCGAAGCTTGCGCCATCCGCAGTGATCTGGAACCGCGTCGTGAACGGAGTGATGACTGGGCGCGGGGCTGCAATATCCAGGACCAGTGCGATCTGCTCCGGCACCATCCGGCGCAGGCTTTGCTCGAGCCGTGATTTTTCGGGGGCGCTGTCTGTGATGGCTCTGATGGCGACTCTGTCAGCCTCTACAGATACTTTCGCCCGCGGCAGGCTGCTCATGGCGGAGAGTGCGAATTCAAGCGTGCTTTCCCATCCATCGGGGGCGGGATAGTCTGCGGTTTCCAGCAGGTCGGTAACGCCGGTAGACCCGGCGAGGCTGTTGAAGCGTGCAATGACATAGTCGCGGTCGGTGCTGGCGGGAATCAGTCCAATCACTGATAGGCCGCTGTCGTTTCGCAGTATTTCGACGGAGAATTTCGGCGCCGCTAGCGCTTCGAGGGCGGCGACATTCATATCGTCGATCACCCGCGCGGCATCCACGATGGAACCTGCCGTGGTAAGCGCCGAAAACCGGACCGCTTCTGTCGGAGCCACGCCAGACAGACTGACCTGAAGTCCGTTCGCTTCAACCTCCGCCCAAGTCATGCCTTTCGCGTCCAGTGCGTCACGCACTCCGATCTCCGACGAATCCTCAATGATGCTGACCGAGAAATTGGCCGCCACAAGGGACACTACGGCGGCCGCGGCAAACGTCAGGAGGATCGTGAGCAGGGAAGAGAGGCGCATAGGCACTTTCGGGATAGATCAAATAATAAGCATGGTCATACGATGCTGGTGCCTGTGGTGCAATCACAGGAGCAATGCGATTGCGAAAAACAGCAGCGGGATCATGCCGGTGTCCCGGTTGACCCTAAATAATTGCAACATTTTTTTGGTATCGTGGATGTCGAGCCCGCGCAGCTGCCAAGCCATGTGCCAGCCCATCGCCCATGGCCCGCCGATCGCAATGGCAAGGGCCAGAACCGGCGCATTGGGCAAGCAGGCATAGACCACGGCGATGCCCATAAGCCCGACAGTCGCCATCAAGAATCGCCTGAGCCATTGTCCGGTGTTTTCGCCAAAGAGGCGGGCGGTGGATTTCACCCCGATCAGGGCGTCATCTTCGGTGTCTTGATGGGCATAGATGGTGTCATAGAACAGCGTCCAGGCGATGCCGGCGAGATAAAGCACGACCGCTGGCGCGTCGAGGCGGCCTGTATGCGCGGTCCAGGCCAGCAGCGCCCCCCAGTTGAACGCGAGGCCGAGGAATACTTGCGGCCACCATGTGAAACGCTTTGCGAAAGGATAGATCGCGACGGGCAGCAACGCGAGCACGCCGAGGCGGATCGCTGCGGCATTGAATGTGAGCAGAATAGCGAAGGACACGAGTGCCTGGACGATCATCCAGACTGCAGCCCCTTTGACGCTGACCTGACCGGAGGGGATAGGCCGTGAGCGGGTGCGAGCCACTTGGCCGTCGATGTCGCGGTCGGAGATGTCGTTCCAAGTACAGCCTGCACCGCGCATCAGGAATGCTCCAATGGCGCAGCCGGTGAAAATCCAAAGATCATGCCAGGAGGCCTGCCCGTCGTAGAGCATGGCCAGCGACAGTCCCCACCAGCAGGGGATGAGGAGCAGCCATGTGCCGATGGGCCTGTCCGCACGGCTTAGTCGTAGATAGGGGCGCGTCGGACCAGGCGCATAGGTATCGACCCAATTGCGCGTATAGGCGTCGGCTACGCTTCCATCATCTTGGGGCTCTGGCGGTGGGGCGTTGTCTTGCATATATCCATCCCATGGACGCGAAAATCAGACTTTATGTAGAGCACCCATTGGGTGAGGGGCAAACAGTTCCTTTGGACCGGGCACAGGCGCATTACCTCTTCGGGGTAATGCGGCAAGCAGTCGGCGCGCAGGTGTTGCTGTTCAACGGTGAGGACGGCGAGTGGCGCGCGCAGGTGGCCGAGGCGGGCAAACGCGGTGGCGTGTTGACCTGCATGGAGCAGACCAAGCCGTTGCAGATGCCGCCAGATCTATGGCTGTGCTTTGCCCCGATCAAAAAAGCGCGCACAGATTTCATTGTGGAGAAGGCCGCCGAGATGGGCGCTGCCCGCATCGTGCCGGTGCAGACCGAGTTTACCAATTCGGGCAGGATCCAGAGGGACCGCCTACAGGCCCATGCAGTGGAGGCCGCCGAGCAATGCGGCGGGACCTTCGTGCCGGAGGTGGCAGAGCTTGCGCGCTTCGACAAGCTTCTGGGCGGTTGGGATCCCGCACGTCGGATCATGTTTTGCGACGAAGCGCTGGCGAGTGCGGAGGTGCCGCCGTTGCCCGCGCAGGCAGGGCCGTGGGCGATATTCATCGGACCAGAGGGCGGATTTTCTGAGCGCGAGCGGGCGAAGCTGCGCGCAATGGACGCAGCGGTTTCCGTCTCGCTTGGGCCGCGCATTCTGCGCGCCGACACGGCCGCGGTGGCCGCGATGACACTGTGGCAGCAGGTATTGGGAGACTGGTGATGACTTTTTTCAGACCGGAGGCAAAGGCCGTGCTCTGGCGCTGGCGCGAAGTGCTGGTGGCGGTAGGTGTGGCACTGCTGGGGCTGTGGTGGATCATCGGGCCGGGGCAACTGCTGGCGCTGCCGGGTTGGGCATTGGTGGTCATCGGAGGCGCGCTGTGCCTTGTAGGGGTCCAGCGCGCGCGGTTTCGCGGCACAGGCGATGGCGCGGGTGCGGTGCAGATCGATGAAGGCCAGATCGCCTATTTCGGCCCGCTTACGGGCGGTGTGGTCGCTCTGCATGCACTTGAGCGTCTGAGCCTCGATGCCTCGCAAAAGCCTGCGCATTGGAAGTTGGATGCGCCGGGGCAGGATCCGGTGATGATTCCAGTCAACGCCGCCGGATCCGATGCACTTTTTGACGCCTTTGCCCGGCTTCCGGGCCTGCGGACCGAGCGGATGCTGGCGGAGATGAAGGCGCAACACGGCCACGCAGTTGTGATTTGGGAGCGCACCCCCTTGCGTCCCGCCCACGCCCTGCTGCATTGACGGCACAGAGAATCTCCGCAAGGCTGCGGACGCAACAGAAAGCGGAGTTCAAGCCATGTCTATCCCTCAATCCGGCGGCGGGCCGATCGAACATTTTGATCAACTTACCCAATACCTTGCCGACGGGTGTAAACCCAAGGAAGACTGGCGTATTGGCACCGAACACGAGAAGTTCGGATATTGCAAAGACAGCCTTTTGCCGCTGCCCTACGAGGGGGAGCGATCGATCCGGGTGATGCTCGAAGGGCTGCGGGACCGCCACAATTGGGCGCCCGTGCTGGAGGGCGACAAGCTTATCGGGCTGGAGAAAGATGGGGCCAATGTCTCGCTTGAGCCGGGCGGGCAGCTCGAATTGTCGGGCGCGCCCGTGGAGACGATCCACGAGACATGCGACGAGGTGAACATCCATCTTCGTGAGGTCAAGGACGTGGCCGACGAGATCGGTGTGGGCTTTATCGGGCTGGGCGCCGCGCCGGAATGGACCCATGACCAGATGGATCTGATGCCCAAAGGCCGCTACAAATTGATGAACGACTACATGACGAAGGTAGGCACCATGGGCCGCGTCATGATGCGCCGAACCTGTACGGTTCAGGTGAACTTGGATTTCGGGTCCGAGGCCGACATGATTCAGAAAATGCGCGTGGCCTTGGCGCTACAGCCGCTGGCAACTGCCCTTTTCGCCAACTCGCCGTTTTTTGAGGGCAAGCTGAACGGCCATAAGTCGTGGCGCAGTCGCGTGTGGCGCGATCTGGATGCGGCACGCACGGGGATGGTACCGTTCGTGTTCGACGAGGGTTTCGGGTTTGAGGCATGGGTCAACTATGCGCTCGATGTGCCAATGTATTTCGTCTACCGCGATGGAAAATACATCGATGCGCTCGGCCTGTCGTTCCGTGATTTCATGAAGGGCAAACTTTCCGCGCTGCCCAGTGAGACGCCGACGCTGAGCGATTGGGCGGATCATCTGACCACGGCCTTCCCCGAAGCGCGGATGAAGAAATACATCGAGATGCGTGGTGCCGATGGTGGCCCGTGGCGGCGCCTTTGCGCGCTGCCTGCCTTCTGGGTCGGGTTGATGTACGATCAGAACGCGCTGGACGGGGCTTGGGATCTGGTGAAGGGCTGGGATGCTCAAACGCGTGAGGAGCTGCGGGTCGCGGCCTCCGTCGATGGACTTCAGGCGAACGCTGGCGGGGTCAATATGCTTGATCTGGCGCGCGAAGTCGTTGCGCTGTCGGAAGCCGGGCTCAAAGCACGCGCACGCAGCGGTGCGGGCGGGCTGGTCCCTGACGAGACGCATTTCCTCAATGCTTTGAAGGAAAGCGTCGAGACAGGGAAAACCCCTGCCGACGAACTTCTCGATTGCTACCACGGCGAATGGAGCGGCGATATCAGCCGCATCTACGCCGAATATTCTTATTAAGTCAGGCGGAGGGCGCTGATTTAAGCACCTGCCTGCGATAGTAATCGGCCATTTCCGCTTTGCGCGCGGCTTGGGTTTCGGCGCAGGGCCTTTTGTCCTTGTCGAAGAGCAGGGCGTAGCCCTGCATTGCGCGTTTATGCGCATCCGCCTGAAGGGGTTTGCCAGGCAGGTTGGTTTTAGGCTGAACAGCGGGTGCCTTGCGCACCGTTGTCGTGTTCTTGCTGGGCAGCATGTGCAGAACCATGAGCGCCAGCGCGCCCAGCGGGACGACATAGATCAGCGCCCAAAAGCCGGAGAAACCGGCATCGTGCAGGCGGCGGACAGTCAGGCTGATCATTGGCGGGATCAGGGCGATTGAAACATATATACTTTTGAAATCGAATACGCTCAGCGTGGCCAGCGCATCCTGGCCCTGCCTCTCGATGGCCGAGATGATCATCGCTGCATCGATAAATCCGCAAATGAGGCAGGCAAGGGTGTAGAGCAGGAAATACCACCAGTATTCGCTCCGGCTGGCGCGGCCGGAGTAGCTAAAGGTCTTGACCAATGCGGTGCTGATTGCGGTTACCGGTCCCATGTCATTCCCATCTTCTTGTTCAAACATAATTGTGGCCCCGGGACATGGCGCAAAAAGGGGCGAATTGCGGCAAGTCTGGGGCCAATGGGAAAATCGCCAAAACGCGGTGGCATCCGCCAGCTTTGAGGCATTCCCGTTTTTCTTTTGGTGACCGGGAGCTAAAATTCGCGCATCCAGCGTCGCTAGTTGACCCGACTAAGGGTGACGCGGAACAGTCCCGATGCGATCGTGATGCGGTCGAGCGATTGGCCGCCGCCGACCGTGTCATAGCTGACCTCGATGGTCGCCGAAGAAATGCCCAACGGTGACAGATGGCCAGGCCCTGCTACCACTTTGTAGCTGACAGGGCATACAAGCATGTCGCCGCTTTGGCTGCCTGCGCCAACCGCGAGCGTGACGACGCGGCGCCCGTCATACATCCGCATCGACGCGGGGCAGCCGCTGGCGTTGACCATCGCACCGATGACGCGCACAGGATCCACCACCCCGTCCGGCACGCGGGACACATCGGACAATTCGGTGATCTCGTCCGCAGGCGTGATCGCGACCTGCATCGCGCGCCCGTTCTCGATATCCACTGTGACCACCCGTTGTTTTCGCGATGATCTGCTCTCGCCGGTAAAGCGGCCCGTAGGTGTGCCGGTGCTCGTGCCTGTGAAGGTTCCGTTGAACACTCCAAGTGGCGTGCTGTCGAGGGTGGAGAGCAGAGTGGCGCCGCGCCCCTGTTCGACATAGCGCATCTCGCCCAGTACTTTGCCCCCCAGTGCGACGGAGAATGTTTGTGCGCTCACCGGCGTCGCCAGCAGGACGCAACACAGGAATATCGCTCGTTTCACGCAATGTGCTCCGGCCGGTATCCAAAGACGAAAGCGACTACTTTTTCGTGGGGCATTTCGCAGGGAGCCAGTTGCTCTCCGCGCGACAGATCATAGAAATTGAGGCTGATGTAGTCGGACCCGTCCAACGCTTCGGCCACCAGTTTGACCGAACGGCCCCCGTTGAAATCGCTGCGAGTGGCGGTGTAGGTCGTGCCGCCCGCATGCCCTCGCGTGGTGCCTTGGGGAATTGCGCGCAGTGCGTTCGCAAATCCTGCCGGCGCCGGGGCCCTCACGTCTTTTGGCCGATCTTGGGCTCCGTGCCCGCGCGGATGCGGCTGATGTTGGCGCGGTGGCGCCACATGACGATCACAGTCAGCGCTACGCACAGGACATAGCCGCCGCCATATCCCATTACCATCACTAGAATACTCGAGGCAGCAGCAGCCACCAGACCGCCCATCGATGACATGCGTGACAAACCTGCCCCGATAATCCACGCGAGGCAGGTTGCAAGCCCCACGGGCCATGCGAGCGCAAGCAATATCCCAAGAAAAGTTGAGATCCCTTTACCACCGGAGAATTTGAGCCAGACCGGATAGCAATGTCCTATCATCGCAGCCAAAGCAGCGAGTTGCGCGGCATCCTCAGCGGTGATCGCGCGCGCAAGTAACAACGCTGCGGCCCCCTTGGCTGCATCAAGGATTAGAGTGGCGGCAGCGGCAGGCTTGGACCCAGTGCGCAGCACGTTCGTAGCCCCTATGTTCCCCGATCCGATCTCACGCAGATTGCCGAGGCCCATAACACGCGCCACGATCACCCCAAATGGCACCGAGCCGAGCAGATAACCCAGCAGCGCCCATAGCATGAGCAAAGGCAGTGCAGTTTCGATCAATGGCATACGTGGATCCCTTCAGACATCGTAGACACGGGTGCCCGAGACATATGTTGAGAGCACCTTACCCTGCATCCGCATCCCGTCAAACGGCGTGTTGCGCGATTTGGAGCGCAGGGTGGCCCTGTCCATCACGAAGGGGGCGTGGGCGTCGAACAGCACCAGATCTGCGGGCGCACCCGGCTGCATCCGGCCACAGGGAAGGCCGAGCCGCCGCGCCGGATTAAACGACATCGCGCGCCAGAGCTGGGGCAGGGTGATCATGTCGGCGTGCCAAAGGCGCAGGGCGGCCGGCAAAAGCGTCTCCAGCCCCACTGCGCCTGAGGCAGCCTCCTCGAACGGCAGGCGCTTGCTTTCCTCGTCCTGCGGCGTGTGCATGGAGCAGACAATATCGATCAGGCCGGAGGCGACGGCATCGACCATCGCCAGACGGTCCTCCTCGTCACGCAGCGGCGGTTTGAGCTTGAAAAACGTACGGTAGTTGGCAACATCCAGCGCGTTCAGCGTCAGATGGTGGATCCCTATGCCTGCGGTGATATCGAGCCCGTTGCGTTTTGCCCGCTCTAGCGGGGGCAGGGCGCGGGCGGTGGTGATCTGATCAGCGTGATATTTCGCGCCCGTCATTTCAATGAGGGCGATGTCACGGTCTAGGCCCATTCGCTCCGCCATCGGCGAGACGGCGGGCAGGCCCCGCAGCGACGCGAATTTGCCAGAGGTGACGGCGGCGCCTTTGCTCAGGATCGGCTCTTGCGGATGAGCGATCACGAGCGCACCCAGACCGCGCGCGTAGGTGAGCGCGCGCGAGAAAACCCGTGTATCGCTCACCACATGGTCGCAATCGGTAAAGGCCACGGCACCGGCATCCATCAAGAAACCGATCTCGGTCATCTCGCGGCCTGCGCGCTCTTTGGTCAGTGCCGCCATCGGCAAAACATGTACCGGTGACGCCTCGTTGGCGCGGCGGGTGACGAATTCGAGAGTTTCGGGGCTATCGATGGCGGGGGTCGTATCGGGGCGCGTGATCATCGTGGTGACACCGCCCTTGGCCGCCGCCAGCCCGGCGGAGCGATAGCTTTCCTTGTGTCGCTCGCCCGGTTCGCAAACCTTTACGCCAAGATCAACAATCCCCGGCGCCAGATACTTACCGCCGCAATCGATGATATTCCCTTTTGGATTGGCAATGCCGCCGGGGGTGACAGCCGTAATCCGGTCGCCCTCGATAGTGACTGACCCCGCCTTTTCGGTCCCGTTCTCGGGATCGATCAGGATGGCATTGATAAAGTGGTGCAGCATGGCGGCTCTTTCTCGATCTTCTGCATCAGGTGGAACACTTTTCCCGCATCGTCAATCCGAACGCTTCGAAGCTGCGTGTCTATGGGCTCAGCCGGTTGCGGGCCGCAAGGATATGTGTGGCTATATCCTGCGGATCGCGAACATAAGATAGACGCAGACGCAGACCGTCTTTCAAAAATACAACAACAGACCAGCCAAACCTTGACCTGACATCGATAATATCAGCCAGCGGAATCCGCGCCTCGCCGTCGGTGCCATGGTGGATCAGCGCGTCCGACCGCAGGTGCCAGCGATTTTGGCGCGCGACCCTCCAGCGGGCGGGATCCTCAAACCCGATATTGTAGGCCAGCATCAGGACGGGCCCGACATAGAACACCTGCCAAATGCCTGTCGTGATGCCGATGCCCCAGCCCGCAAGCGCGATTGTGATGATGGACACCAGCCCCACAACCGCACAGCGCCGTGCAAAAACCGGCAGTGCAGGCGTCCAGGCGGCGAGAGCGTCGCTCATCCGGCCATCCAGACCATGCCGCCCGCCACGGCGAAGGCGATCAACAGAGCGATCATAGCAATACGGCCCGACATCTTCGGATCAGGTTTTGGTTCTTTCATCGTAGACTCCACCATACGAGGGCAAGGATCACGGCGGCGATCGCCGCGGTGAGGACACTGCCTGCGCGCGAGCGTTCAGGTGCGACTGATTTCGAATGTGGGCCAGAGTACCGCTTTGCCGCTTCAGCTGCAATCGGGACTGCGGCATGGGCGGCCAAAGGCTCGGCGTATGTTCCGATCAGGGTGAGATCACGGTCTGGATGCAGCGTGATGGGGGCGCTGTCGCTGACATGCGAAAACACGAGCAGTACGTAGCCGTCGAGGGCGTCTAGCCGCGCCCGGTCCGCCCTGACAGCATCCTTGTCCACATCGTATCCCTCGCTCAGATATCCCGGCAGGCCAACGCCCGCGAGATCGGAGAGCGCGAAAAGCTCGAAATCATCCTCCATGACATCATGGCCAAGCAGGGCCGACGCAAGCGCCCTTTTGGGCTGTTGCTTAAGCGCACGGGCCATCGTGGCCATGGGGCGTGAAATTGCAAAGACGCGGATCACGCCATGCTCGGTGCGGGGGATGTCAATCGCGGGCATCGGGGCTTTGCTCCAGATGGGGCAGCAGCGTCTCGGCCGCTTCAATGTACTCGAAGCCGATTTCACTAGCCACATCTGCATCATAGCGCAGGAAGCGCACGCTGGGGGGGACGGTGTCAGCGAGTTTCGGCGCGATCATGGCACTGCGCGGATGTGCTTTCACGCGGGTCTCGTTGCCATGCACCTGAAAGAACAACACGCGCTTGTCCGTCAATGCGTATCGGGTTGCAGCATAGGTCCGCAGGTGCCGTTGGGTGGCGCGCAAGGGAATGAGGACCAACAGCGCAGGAAGCACGAGAAGCCACATATCGCCCTCGGCGCCATAGGTCGTGATGATCAGCCATGCCGCTGCCAGAAGGCCAAGTGCTGCGATCGGGGCGGGGCCGTAGAGCTGTTTGTTACGCCAGTGCAACTTCGGTTTCGGCAGTCCTGCCCACAGTAGTCGCTCGTCTTTCTCGAGGACGTTATCCCAGAAACTTGATGGACTCATGCGCGACTGACTTCAAGGTTGCGGGCCAGCAGGTCCATAGCCGCCATCCGCACTGCCACCCCCATTTCGACCTGATCTTGAATGACGCTGCGGTTGATATCGTCGGCCAGCGTGCCGTCTATCTCTACGCCGCGATTCATCGGGCCGGGGTGCATCACGATCGCGTCTGGTTTCGCGTGGGATAACTTCTCCGCATCAAGGCCATAACGGTGGTAATACTCCCGTTCGCTGGGGATAAAGCCGCCATCCATGCGCTCTTTCTGCAAGCGGAGCATCATGACGACATCCACATTTTTTAGCCCCTCTTCCATATTCTCGAACACTTCAACGCCAAAATCTGCGATACCTGAGGTCATCAGCGTTGGCGGGCCGATCAGACGGATGCGGTTTTCCATCTTGCCCAGCAGCATGATGTTGGAACGGGCCACGCGGCTGTGGGCGATATCGCCGCAGATCGCGATCGAGAGCCGGTGCAAGCGCCCTTTGGCACGGCGTATCGTGAGCGCGTCCAGCAGCGCTTGCGTGGGATGCTCGTGGCGTCCGTCGCCTGCATTGAGAACGGCGCAATTCACCTTCTGCGCCAGCAGATCCACCGCTCCCGATTGTGGATGGCGCACCACCAACAGATCGGGATGCATCGCATTGAGCGTCATCGCCGTATCTATCAGCGTCTCGCCTTTTTTGATGCTGCTGGCCTGCATGGCCATGTTCATCACATCCGCGCCGAGCCGTTTTCCCGCAATCTCGAAGCTGGCCTGCGTCCGGGTGGAATTCTCGAAAAACATGTTGATTTGCGTGAGGCCCTTGAGCGCTGACCCGTGCTTGTCGGGCATCCGGTTTTGCTCGGCGTAGCGATCGGCCAGATCCAAAAGCGTCGTAATCTCGCGCGGGTGCAGCGGCTCGATGCCAAGGAGATGTCGGTGGGGGAAACTCATGGCGGGACCTTGCACTGTTTGGCACCTTATAATCAGCGTGACCCTGCTGGGCAAGAAGGGCGCATTGGGGCATTTCGATCCCGCCGGAGCGGGCGTAGAGTGGGGCAATGGAATCACTGGATTTTCAAACGGCGCGGGCACTTCTTGACTGGCAGATCGAGCTGGGCGCAGATGAATGCATCGGCGATGTGCCTGTCGACTGCTACGCTCTGCCGGACGTTCCGCACTGGAAAGCGAAGCCCGAGACGAAGCCCCATCTAACCAAGGGGCCGGTCAAGCTTGCCGAGCGGGATGC
>JAGXHD010000121.1 GCA_024636395.1 Sulfitobacter sp. | reverse complement strand
TTTGCCGGGTCCGACATTGAATGGCCCCGGTAGCGGTAGGTCTTGATCTCGAGAATGTAGGGGCCCTTGCCTGCGCGGCAGTGCGCCACCGCCTTGTCACCTGCTGCCTTTACCGCCAGCACGTCCATCCCATCTACTTCTTCGCCTTCGATTCCGTAAGCCGCGCCACGCTCCCAATAGCTGATGGAGTGGGTCGAGCGCTTCGTTGACGTGCCCATCGCATACTGATTGTTCTCGATCACGAAAATGCAGGGCAGATCCCAGATCTCGGCCATGTTGTAGGCCTCGTAGACTTGGCCCTGGTTGGCCGCACCATCTCCGAAGTATGTGAAAGTGACGTTGTCGTTGCCCTTGTACTTATCCGAGAAAGCAAGCCCCGCACCCAGCGGCACCTGCGCCGCCACAATACCGTGTCCGCCGTAGAAATGCTTTTCCTTCGAGAACATATGCATCGAGCCCCCCTTGCCTTTGGAGTAGCCTCCCTCGCGCCCCGTCAGCTCGGCCATGACCCCGTTTGGATCCATCCCGCAGGCAAGCATGTGGCCATGATCGCGGTAGGAGGTGATGCGCTTGTCGCCTTCTTTGGCGGCGGCTTCCAGGCCGACCACCACGGCCTCCTGACCAATGTATAGGTGACAGAAGCCGCCTATCAGACCCATACCGTAAAGCTGGCCCGCCTTCTCCTCGAACCGCCGGATCAGAAGCATGTCACGATAATATCCCATCAGCTCGTCTGCTGAAAGATTTGACGGGGTCGTTTTGGCACTCGGCTTTTTGGCAGCCATAAAGGCGATCCTCCCAGTGGCGCATCACATCTCGCGCCAAATATAGTTTAACGTTAAACTATATGATAAAGGATTCGGATGCAGATTGCGAGGGGGCTTTCAACAAGGCTGCAGTTCCCTCAACGCAAGGCTGATCTAGCGGATAACGATCTCGTCTGCGCGCACCATTCCCAAAACGGAACGGGCCTGCTCATCGAGCAGATCGAGGTCGAGGTAATCATCCGAGAGGCGGTGGGTAAGGTTTTCCATCCGTGCCACATCCGCCCTCACGACTGTGAGTTGCACGCGCATGTAATACGCCTCAGCCAGAATTTCGGCACGTCGGAACAGGCCATAATCGCCCTGCACGGCGGCAAACATGAAGTAAAGGCTCAGCGCAAAAGCAATCGCAAAGAAAATAAGGGGTCCGATTGCGGGTTTGCTCATGCGCTGATGCCTATGGATGCCTGTAGAAACTGCCTTGAAGCCACCTCTTTGCGGGTGGTGTCTTCACTATGTCACAAGTGATTCGGGTTGGGAATCCCCAATGATTCGAATGACCGAAATTTTTTCTGGTCTTGCCGATCCCGGTTAGCCGCCGAGCGCTGCAACGCCCGGCAGGGTTTTCCCTTCCATCCATTCCAGAAAGGCGCCCCCAGCGGTCGAGATATAGGTGAAATCCTCCGCTGCACCGGCCTGATTGAGTGCGGCAACAGTATCACCGCCGCCGGCCACGGATATCAGTGCCCCGTCGCGGGTATGCCGTGCAGCACTGCGGGCCGCCGCCACTGTTGCTGTATCGAAAGGTTCTATCTCGAAGGCTCCCATCGGTCCGTTCCAGATCAGGGTTTTCAGCCCATCGAAGGCGATCTCGATCTGCCCGATGCTCTGCGGCCCGGCGTCCAGCACCATCTGGTCAGGCTCCAGCGCCGTATCTGGCCCCAGCAGCACGAGCTCATGCGCGGCGCCGGCCTTGAATTCCCGGGCCACCAAACCGTCGATGGGCAGCAACACCCGGCACCCCGCCTTGGCTGCTTGGGCCATGATATCGCGTGCTGTATCCAGATAATCGGGCTCGACCAGGGACGCGCCCAGCTGCGCGCCCTGCGCCACCAGAAACGTGTTGGCCATGCCGCCGCCGATCACGAGCAGATCTAGCCGGTTGACCAAATTCTCCAGCAGCGCGATCTTGGTCGACACCTTGGCACCTCCTACCACTGCGCCCACAGGCCGCTCCGGCTTGGACAGCGCTGCTTCCAGAGCCGATAGCTCCGCCTGCATCAGGCGGCCTGCGCAAGACGGCAGATGATGCGCGATCCCCTCGGTCGAAGCATGCGCACGGTGCGCAGCCGAAAAGGCATCGTTGCAATAGACATCGCCCAGCCGCGCCAGCCTTGCGGCGAAATCCGCTTCATTGGCCTCCTCGCCGGGGTGAAAGCGGATGTTCTCGATCAGCACGACATCGGCAGCGGCGGCTTCCGCCGTGAGCTTTTCGGCCGCATCTAGCGTCTCGACAAGCGACACCGTGCGCATCAGCGCGCGGCGCAATGCGGGAAGCACCTGTCGGAGGCTCATCTCGAGATTGACCTTGCCGTGGGGGCGCCCGAAATGCGCGAGCAACAGTGGTGTGCCTCCTTTGGAGAGGATGTCGTGTACCGTGGGCACGATCCGCTCGATCCGCGTCGCATCCGTGACTTCGCCCTTCTCGACGGGCACATTGATGTCCACGCGCACAAGTACCCGTTTGCCGTGCAAATCCATGTCGTCGAGTGATTTCCAACTCATACCGTTGCGTTCCTTGCGTACCTGTTCAAACTTGTCAGTTGTTTTGCCGTTATCTCGCCTGTGGTCAATGCGCCGGCTTGGCAATTGTGCCATTGGGCCTTAGGTAACGGGAAGATTTATGAAGGAGCGCCCCATGGCCGAGATCACCGACCCAGAAAACACCATCCTGCTTGAGCTTAAAGACGGCACTGTCACCATCCAGTTGCTGCCCGACGTAGCGCCAAAGCATGTGGAGCGGATGAAAACGCTCGCGCGTGCGGGCGCATACGACAACGTGGCCTTTCACCGCGTCATCGACGGCTTCATGGCCCAGACGGGCGATGTCCAGCATGGCAACATGGAGAAGGACTATAACCCGCGTGGTGCAGGCACCGGCGGATCCGAGCATCCCGACGTGCCAGCCGAATTCTCCAAGATCCCACACGCCCGCGGCAGCATCGGCGCCGCCCGCTCCGCCAACCCAAATTCGGCCAACAGCCAGTTCTTCATCAACTTCAAGGACAATGATTTCCTGAACGGTCAGTACACCGTTTACGGTCAGGTCATCTCCGGCATGGAGCATGTGGACAAGATCGCCAAGGGCGAGCCACCGGCCAACCCCGACCGCATGATCAGCGTAAAGGTCGCCGCAGATGCGTAAGCTTATTGCAGGCGGGATCTTTGCCACGCTTATCGCGGGCCCGCTTGCGGCAACCGGCATCCAGATCGAGGTTGCGGGCGAAGCGAACGGCACCGTGACGATCGACCTGCTGGAAGATGTGGCGCCGCAGCACGCCGCCCGCATTGCCGAGCTTGCAGCCGCTGGTGCGTATGACGGCGTGGTATTCCACCGCGTCATCGACGGGTTCATGGCGCAAACCGGTGATGTCGAACACGGCACGGTCGGCAGCGACATGCGCCGCGCGGGCACGGGCGGCTCTGATATGCCTAACCTTCCTGCCGAGTTCTCCGATCTGCCCTTTGAAAAGGGTGTCGTCGGTATGGCGCGCTCGCAGAGCCCCGATTCCGCCAACAGCCAGTTCTTCATCATGTTCGACGACGCTCCGTTTCTGAACGGTCAGTACACGGTCGTTGGCCGCGTCACTGCTGGCCAGGACGTCGTCGATGCGATCAAACGTGGCGAGGGCGGCAATGGTGCGGTCATCGGTGCGCCTGATGTGATGCAGACGGTTACGGTAACGGATTAGGTCCGCTGCAGCTGAACTTCAGGGAAAGGCGTCTCGAAAGAGGCGCCTTTTTCGTTGAACGGAGCGGGGGTCGAGGCATAATGCGACCTATTGGGAAGATTGTGTCATCCGATGCTCGTACCTCCCATCAATCCAAGAAACGGAACATCAGATGCGAACCATAGCGGCATTGATCTTTCCCGGCTTCGAGCTTCTCGATGTGTTCGGCCCGCTGGAGATGTTCGGCCTTCTGGACACTGACTTCCACATCGACCTCGTCGCCCAGAAGCCCGGACCCGTTCCCAGCAGTCAGCGCCTTGAGGCCATAGCGGCGAAATCCATCAATGAGACGATCGGTTACGATATCCTCTTCGTGCCGGGGGGCAGGGGCGTACGCGAAGAGATCAAAAACCACGACTTGCTCGAGTGGATCGAAGAAGTCTCGAAAAATGCGCAATATACGCTGAGCGTGTGCACCGGCAGTGCCCTGCTTGCCAAAGCCGGGTTACTCGATGGCCGCCGCGCCACGACCAACAAGGCTGCGTTTGGTTGGGTCGCGGAGCAGGGGCCGGACGTCGATTGGATACAGCAGGCAAGATGGGTCGAGGATGGACCGTTCTACACCTCTTCAGGCGTATCCGCCGGCATGGACATGGCCCTTGCCGCGATCGCCGGAATGCACGGCAGCGAGACGGCCGAGCGGGTCGCCAATATTTGTGAATACACGTGGCACCGCGACAGCACGCACGATCCATTTGCAAAGCTACACGGGCTGGTTTGAGCCGGGTGGCGTCCAGCGCCGCAATTCACAAAAAACGCCGCAAGCAATACTTGCGGCGTCTCGAGCTTTTCAAACGGGACCGATTTTTAGGAAGCAGGATTTGCTTTCTGCGACGGTACGGCCTTCGCGCCGGGGTTCAGCGGGTCGTCCTGACGCTGCACGGATCCTTCAAAATGTGCACCGCTCTCGATCGCGATGGTCTTGTGGATGATATCACCCTCAACCCGCGCGGTCGACGTCAGGCGTACCTTGAGGCCGCGCACGCGCCCCACGATGCGGCCATTGATCACCACATCATCGGCGATCACTTCGCCCTTGATCGTGGCTGTTTCGCCGATGGTAAGAAGATGCGCGCGAATGTCGCCCTCCACAGTGCCCTCTACCTGAATATCACCGGTGGTTTTCATGTTGCCGGTCACGTGTAGATCAGCCGACAGCACAGAGGCTGGTGGCTTCGCCTTGGGTGCGCTGGCCTTGAATTCGTTGGGCTTCGGCGGCACCGAGGAAGACGAAGGCGGAACCGGTGGCTTGTTTGCATCCGCGCTTGGGGCCGGATCGTTGATTTTGCTCTTAGAAAACATCGTTTGCTGCCTTGATATAGATCATTGGATTGACGGCTTTTCCACCAACGCGAACTTCGTAATGCAGGTGCACGCCGGTTACCCGTCCTGAGGCACCCATATCACCAATTCTGTCTCCGCGCGATACTCTTTGGCCCACCTTCACGCGCATTTTTGACATATGCGCATAGCGTGTCTCGATGCCAAATTCATGCTGGATCTTGACCAGACGCCCATATCCTGAGCCCCAACCGGCGTGAGTCACTACACCGTCCGCCGTCGCATAGAGCGGTGTACCCATGCCTGCGGCAAAATCGACACCGCTGTGCATCCGGCGTCCGCCTGTTTTTGGATCACGGCGAAAGCCGAACTCAGAGGTGAAGCGAAACGAATCCTTCACGGGCTTCGCAAAAGGCGCTTTGGCAGCTGCGATCCGGTAAAGATTGAGCCGGTCCATCTGGTTCAAAAGACGATTGGCGCGCAGGGTGTCGGCGGTCGGCTGCTCGCCGCGCGTGGTGAAGCTGAGCGGCGTCAGCGGGCCGCCCTGACAAGAATAGCCGCGGCGCACGGTCTCGAGGATCCTGTCGGTCGGCATGCCCGCCGCACGGAACATCCGGTCGAGCGGTGCGACCGATACGGTCATGGCTTCTTCCAGTTGGCGGAAGATCGCATCGTTCTGCTCTTGCATCACGACAATTTTCTGGCTCATCTCGTCGGCCTGCAACAGCGCGTCTTGTGCATCTAGTACCACCTGATCACGCTCTTGCGCAGTCCGGGCGAGAGCATCGGCCATGAAATCCATCGGTGCGGTGCTCGCCGCGATCTGCACGGACCCACCATCTTCGGACTGCAACATCGCGACCTGATCACGGGCCGTCTTGCGGTCCTTCATCGTGTCGCGAAGCGTGGATTGGATGACGTCGATGCCGGTCTCAAGCTCCCGGCGCCGTGTCTCGGAGGACAAAAGTTCGGATTGCATCACTGAAATCTGTGCGAGGGCGGCGTTGAACCGCTCTTGGGCGGCAAGCGCTTCTTCCGCGCGGTTGTCACGTTGGGCGCTCAAATCGTTGAGGCGCGCCTGATAGGTTCGCTGATCGCGCTTGGCCTGCTCGCGGAAGTTCCCGGAGCCGATGCTGTCCATCAGGATGATCGCCGTGGCGATGATGGCCCAGGCAACGAGCGCTGAGCACCCAGCGAACGCAAGCAGCTGTGTGCCGGGGCGCAAGCGGATAAACCGTGTGTCATTATCTGATTTCAAAAATACGCGGCGTTCCGGAAAGTGTCTATCCAGAAACGCATGAGTTCTGATCGCGAGCTGTGTCCGCACGTCTTTTATATCCCTTTTAGTCCCTCAACGGATCGGTGCGTCCCTCACAAATCCGTTAACTCAATCGCAATAGCCTCATGCAACGGCATCGGGCAACCCTAGAGGCCGCCACCGACGGAAGGTCGCCTGTTTATGTGGCAAATGGGCAAAAACCCGCCTATTTTAGCAGATTGTGCTGCATAGTTTACGGGCGTCTGTCGTTCTCGTGGGCCAGTGGCCAGTAGAAATCGGGCGGTATTCCGGCCTCGGCGCGCTTTTCCTCATTAAACGGCGGCTTCAGCTGCCCGTGAAAATAGCGTCGTACAAGTTCATGAAATTTCTGAGTAGGATCAATGTCGTGGCGGCCGCATAGGAAGTGAAACCACTTGGATCCGTAAGCCACATGATGGACTTCCTCAGCGTATATCGTCTCGAGCGCGGCCACTGCCTGATCTTCTTTGGCCTGTTTGAAAATTCGGATCATGTTGGGGGTCACATCTAGGCCGCGGGCCTCCAGCACCATGGGGACAACCGCGAGGCGCCCCATGAAATCATCTGCAGTATCCTGCGCTGCACGCCACATC
>JAGXHD010000120.1 GCA_024636395.1 Sulfitobacter sp. | reverse complement strand
GCTGGTGGGTGTGAAAAAATCGGTGCCCGATATCGCGGCGGAGCAGCCCGCATAACCATCGTCGGCCTGTTGTACAAGCATGTTGCGCCACAGCTCCAGCTCAGGCGTTTTGCGGAAACCCTCCGAGAACCACCGCTCCATCACCGCGTCGGCGAGGCTCTCTACCCCACCTTTATGCACTGCGGCGATACGCTCGTCCCAGAGTGCTGGATTGCCGATCTTGGCGGCGGTATTGCTGAGCACCATGGCGCGGATCAGATCGAGGCGCTTGACCGCCAGTCCCTGCGCGATCATGCCGCCGATGCTGAGACCGACGAAAACGCATTCTTTCACGGCCAGATGGTCGAGCAGTTTCTCGCAATCGCTGATCAGCGATCCCATCGAGTAGGGGCCGGACGGCACGGTCGAGAGGCCATGCCCGCGTTTGTCCCAGCGGATGACGCGCAGACCCTCGGGCAGCAGCGGGAGGATCGGATCCCACAAACGCATATCGGTGCCCAGCGAATTGGCAAAGACCAGCGGTGCGCCGTCCTGTGGACCGTCTACACGGTAATGGATACGGACGTCTCCGGCATCGAATATCTGCATCAGGTATCTCCTTTGAAGGTTACAGGCGCTCGAGCGCGCGGACGAACATGGTGGGATCGACGTTGCCGCCAGAAACGGTGACGATGACATCGTCACCCTCGTTCTCGTCGCTGTGGTAGAGAGCTGCGGCAAGGGCAGCAGCGCCGCCTGGCTCCGAAACCAGTTTGAGGCGTAGGAAGGCCTGAGCCATTGCGTCGAGGGCTTCATCGTCGCTAACCACAAGGGCGGGGCCGCACAGACGCTTGAGAATGGGCCAGGTGAGATCGCCGGGGCGTTCGGTGATGATGGCATCGCAGATGCTGCCGGTTTTCGCCGGGTTGGATTCTATTTTACCGGAGCGCAGCGAGCGGGCCACATCGTCAAAGCCCGCAGGCTCAGCCGGCCGGACGCGCAGGCCGGGGGCATCCGCCTCCAACGCCAGAGCGATCCCGGAGGTGAGCCCGCCGCCCCCGCAACAGACGATCACGGTGGCCTCTTTGATCCCGTGCGCGCGCGCATCCTCGGCGATCTCCAGACCGCAGGTGCCTTGCCCCGCGATCACTTGTGGCTCGTCGAAGGGTTTGACCAGTGTGAGCCCCCGCGTCTCGCTCAGGCGCGCACCGATCTCGTCGCGGGACTCCGTCGCGCGGTCATACAGGACGACTTCGGCACCGTAGGCGCGGGTGTTTTCGATTTTGAGCTGCGGCGCGTCAGAGGGCATGACGATCACCGCGGATGTGCCGTGCATCGTCGCCGCCAGCGCCACGCCTTGCGCATGATTGCCGGAGGAAAAGGCGATGACACCCTTGGCGCGTGTTTCAGGATCAAGCGCCGAGAGCGCGCTGTAGCCGCCGCGAAACTTGAAGCTGCCCGTGTGTTGCAGGCACTCCGGCTTGATCCAGACGTGGCGGCCCGCGATCTTGTCGAGAAAGGATGAATTGAGCAAGGGCGTGCGCACCGCGTGGCCCGACAGGCGCGCCGCTGCGGCGCGGATCATTTCGATGTTCATTGCATTGCTCCGTGCCATTGGTGCAGGCCCGCTACGGCCTCGTCCTCGTCCAGAAACGGAATATGACCACGGTCCGGCACACGGGCAAGGATCATGTCAGGGCGGCGCTTTTGCATCTCCGCGACCGTTTCCGCAGAGAGCAAATTGGAGTTGAGACCCCAGATCAGCGCCAGTGGCAGCCCCCCCATCGCGTCGAAGAAAGGCCACAGATCGGGCATCATCTGCTCGCCCGCTGCCAGCACGGCATCGCGCAGATGCTTGTCGTAGGTGATGTGCAGGCCGTCTGCATCTTGGGTGTAATGCTTGCGCGCCTCCGCGAGCCAGCGGCCCTCAGGCATATTTGCAAACTCAGGGAAGGCGCGCGCCATGGCGGCAGCGGCCTCCTCGTGGGTCTTGGCGGCAGGGCTGCGGCCGATATAATCTTTGATGAATTCGATCCCCTTGGGGTCGATCACCGGGCCTACATCATTGAGCGCTACGCCAAGCAGGCGCTGTTTGGCACCCCGCGCAAGGCCCATCGCGTTGAGCCCGCCGCGCGACGTGCCAAGAATGGCGACCTTATCAAGCTTGAGATGATCGAGCAGTTCGATCACGTCGCGGCATTCGATTGGCAGGGCGTAGTTCTTCCATTCCGGATCGAAATCGGATCTGCCGCGTCCGCGATAATCGAGCTTGATCAAGCGGCACCCCACTAAATGGGGGGTGACATAGTCGAAATCGGCGGTGGTGCGGGTGAGACCCGCGAGGCACAGAATGGGGAGGCCTGTGCCCTCGTCGCTATAGTAAAGGTTCAGCCCGTCGGATGTGGTGAAATGTGCCATCAGATGCCCGCCAGTTCTGGAATGCCCGTGAGATTATGCAGTGTGTGTGCGGGCGTCCACGGCAGTCTGTCCACTGGATCGCCCGCGCGGTTGACCCAGGCGGTGGTGAAGCCGTAGCCCGTTGCCGCTGCGGCATCCCAGCCATTTGAGGAGACGAAGAGAACCTCGTCCTTGGCGCAGCCGAATTCGGCGCCGACCAGATCGTAGATCCGGGCATCGGGTTTGAAGATGCCCACACTCTCGACCGACAGGAGCGCATCAAGTACACCTGCGATGTCCGCGCTGTCGACCGCGCCGCGCAGCATGGCGGGCGAGCCGTTGGACAGGATCGCCGTGTTCAGTCCCGCCGCCTTGAGCGCGTGCAGCATCGCGGGAACCTCGGGGTAGGCGCCCAGCTCCCAATAGAGTTGCAAGAGCCGCTCGCGCAGGGCGCTGTCCGTCTGGTGGCCGGTTTTCTCCAGCGCCCAGTCTAGACCTTCTTGCGTTACCTGCCAGAAATCGCAGTGTGCGCCCGTGATGGCGCGCAGCCAGCTGTATTGCAGCTGCTTGAGGCGCCAGTGCTCGGCCAGCTGCGGCCAGTCGTCCTTGATCGCGCTGAAATCAGGCTCTGACGCAGCACTTCGCGCGGCAGCGGCCACATCGAAAAGCGTGCCATAGGCGTCGAAGATGCAGGTGGTGATGGGCATGGCAGGCTCCGCCGACATTGGGATGTTATGCCGCACAGTGGCATGGGGCAGGGCCACGGAAAAGGGTGAAATGGGGGTTGCGGTTTGGTGCAGGTCTTGAAAGGGTATGGCCATCTTTTGGAGCACCTGCGCAGATACGCGGCCTCCCGACCCCATTACCATAACATATTGGAGATACATCATGGCTGAAGTTAAGTCAGGCGACACCGTACATTTGCACTATACTGGCACATTGCTGGATGGCACCACGTTCGACAGCTCCGAGGGCCGCGACCCTTTGCAGTTTGAAGTAGGATCGGGCCAGATCATCCCCGGCCTCGACACGGCGATCCCCGGCATGAAGGTCGGAGACAAGAAAGTGGTCAAGATCGACGCGGACAACGCTTACGGTCAGGCCAACCCCGAAATGCGCCAGTCCGTGCCACGCGAGGGCATCCCGGACGAGATCCCGCTCGAAGTGGGTATCCAGTTGCAGATGCAGACACCGGACGGGCAGGCGATGCCTGTAACAGTCGTCGATCTGGACGAGGCGACTGTGACGCTCGACGCGAACCACCCGCTGGCGGGTAAGGATCTGCAGTTCGACATCGAACTGGTGAAAATCGAAGCCGCCTGAGCAAAGCGCCAAATTTGACTGCACGATCAAACGCCGCCTGTTGAACGCAGGCGGCGTTTTCTATGGGCGGGTGAAGATCGTCGGGAACCAGTCGGCACGCAACCGCTCTCCCTGCGCCATGCCGTGGCCGGGAAACGGTGGCGATGTGGGCCCCGGCCGCTGGGTATAGCGCGCATCGTCGCCCAGAAGGCGCAGAGAGAACGCGCGGCGGCGCGCCGTGCTGGTGTTGCCGCGCGCGCCGTGCAGGATGCCGTAGTTGAACGCCACCGCATCACCGGGTTGCATGGGCCATTCGCGGATGTCCATTTCTTCGGCGTCCGGATCGGGCACGGGCATGTAGGGCGCGGGATCGAAGAATGGCTCGTTCTTCGCCCATCTTGTCGGCAGGACCGGCTTTTCCCAAAGGTGCGATCCCGCGACACAGCGCAGCGAAGCATCTGTCACCGGATCAAGCGGGGACCAGAAGCTCACGTTTTGGTGCCCTTCGACGAAATAATAGGGACCGTCTTGGTGCCAAGGCGTGGACATCGAAGTGCCGGGCTCTTTCACGAGCACATGATCGTGGAACAACTGCACCGTGTCGCTCCCCATGAGATCAGCTGCCACTTCAGCCGCGGCGGAAGTTGTGATGACTTCCTCGAATTCTGGGATGCGCTGCCAATTGCAGTAATCATCGAAGAACCGGCCCGTCTCGCCCGCCTTGTCGTTGTTGGAGGCATAGGGGCCGGGCGCGTTCATGTTGCGCGTGATACCTGCGCGCAGGGTTTCTACGTGGTCCTTGAAGAGGTCGCGGATGATCACGACACCGTCGCGCTGATAAGCGTCAATGTCGGATTGTTGCAGCAGGGGGTGGGGCACTACGCTTTCTTGCGCAGACGGATCACTACGTCGACGGACGCGATCTCGGCGCCCTCGGGGGCGTCGGGTAGTTGCGCGATCACGAGCTGGTCGGATGGCGCATCGGACAACCGTGCTTCGTCCTCCCAGAAGAAATGTGGATGATCTCGGGTATTGGTGTCGAAATAGCTGCGCGAGCCATCCACAGTGACCTCCTGCAACAAACCCGCGTCGCAAAATGCGCGCAGGGTGTTGTACACGGTCGCCAGCGAGACACTGTCGGCGCCGTCCTTGGCCGCTTCAAAGAGGCTTTCTGCGGTCACATGGCGGTGCTGACCGTCGCCTACCAGAAGAGCGGCGAGGGTGAGTCTCTGCCGCGTCGGGCGCAGTCCCGCTGTAGCGAGCCATTTGGTTCCTGTATCGTGCTGTGTCTCAGACATGATCGGCCTCTTTTCGAGTTCCTCCTAATATAGGGGTGGATGGGGGGGATTTTCAATTCCTAATGCTGGGATCGGTGTCGCAGGGGGAAGCCAGGCCGAAAAAGCCGCAATCTCTGCTTGGTGCGGGTGGACTGTATGGGCGGGCTGCACCCCTTGCAGCCGCGCGGATCGCAGTGTTAGGTGGCCCGCGACACAACAGCACGCAGGAGTACAGACCATGGCAGACTATCCCACCAGCTTTGACAAAGACGACCTGCTCAAATGTGCGCGCGGCGAGCTTTTCGGGGAAGGCAACGCGCAGTTGCCCGCCCCGCCGATGCTGATGATGGACCGGATCACCGAGGTGTCAGGCGATGGCGGTGCCCACGGCAAGGGGCATATCATCGCTGAATTCGACATTACACCTGACCTGTGGTTTTTCGATTGCCATTTTCCCGGAAACCCGATCATGCCAGGATGCCTCGGCCTCGATGGGCTGTGGCAGCTGACCGGCTTTAACCTTGGCTGGCGCGGCTGGCAGGGGCGTGGTTATGCGCTGGGCGTCGGTGAGGTAAAGCTCACCGGGATGGTGCGGCCCGACCGTAAGATGCTTACCTACAAGATCGACTTCACCAAGGCCATCCAGACCCGTCGCCTGACCATGGGTGTGGCCAGCGGTACGGTGG